>CADBME010000445.1 GCA_902795715.1 uncultured Lachnospiraceae bacterium
ATCCGAAGGCCCTGGAAGTAAAAGTGGGACAATGGGGACGTTTCATTCTGTCCCACATTGTATTCTTTTTAACAATGTGGGACAGAATGAAACGTCCCCACTGTCCCACTATATTATTCTGTCATGCTTTTTCACACATCCGATTCCCAGTGCATAAGGACCGTTGTGTATGGATACTGCGGGTCCGATTCGGAGCATCATGATGTCTTCTTTTTTCACGCTGCTTCGTTCCTCCAGAAACCTGGCTGCCTTGTCAAAATAATCCCGGGCTTCTTTGAGGTCGTAGCCGTATCCGACGCAGAAGCTGTAGTCTTCTATTCGCTCCCCGTTTTTCTTAAAATAGTCTTCAAGAAGAGTGAATGTTTTGGCCAGGGTTTTCTTCCGGCTGCGTCCGATTCCCGAGGGAAGGATTTCTCCTTTGTCCACGGTGATGAGGGGTTTCAGAGAGAGGGTGGTGGCGGCCATGCCGGCCAGTTTCCCGATTCTCCCTCCGTGCTTGAGATACTCCACATCTCCCACCGTGTAAAAGATCCGGTTTGTCAATTTCATTTTTTCAATCAGATCCACGCAGTCGGGATAGGATACCCCTTCTTCCTGTGCCTTTAAGGCCTCGAGGACCAGGAGTCCCTGGGTTACCGTTGCGGCCCGGGAATCAATGACGGTGATTTCGGCTTCCGGATTGTCCTCGAGAATCATGTCCCTTGCATTGCAGGCGCAGTTGTAGGCCCCGCTCATAATGGAATTAAAACAGATGTAGATCAGGGCCTGGCCTGCATCCAGATATGGCTGAAATTCATCGATATAATTCTGGATGGAGGGCAGGGATGTCCTGGGGTACACGTCCGGATACCGGACCATGCGGTCATAGATCTCGGCCAGGCTGATATCCTGATTCTCCAGAAAATAGTGTTCTTCATCAAAAGATATATAAAAGGGAATAACATGCAGCTTATATCTTTCCACGGTTTCCTGATCAAGATCACAACAGCCGTCTGTAACAATTCTGTATTCTGACATATTTCCACCTGACTTTTCTATTCGAAGCTTATCTTTACTTGTGTTTTTCAAAACGTCTTCTCTACGTTTTGAAAACTATGTTTCATAAATAATATAGACTCCGCATACTCTTATGTCAAGTTAAGCCGGACAGGTCCTTTCGCTGTTTCGGTCCCACAGGCCTTAGCTTAAAAAGTCTTTCATATCTTCATCACTTAGGGTTTTGATTCCCTTCTTTTCCAGAATATCCTCAGCTCCCTGCACATCATCCACCCGGAAAGCAACATAGGCGCTTCCGTGAATGGCAGCTGTGAAGGCATAAACGTACTCGATATTGACATCGGCACCTTTGAGGACGTCCAGAATCCTTTTCAAGGATCCTGCCTGATCGCTCATTTTCACGGCGATGACCGGAGTTTCAATGATAGCTGTATGATCGTCGATGGCTTCTTTTGTTTTTTCAATATCCGATACAATGACCCTGAGAATGCCAAAGTCCCTGGTATCGGCTACGGACAGGGCGCGGATATTGACCCCTGCATTTGTAATGGCATCGACCACATCAAAAAGGGTACCGGGTGTATTTTCCAGAAATGCGGATAATTGTGTAATTGCCATAATATGACCTCCTTGATCTGTTGGGGACCCCTTCAGGGGTCCCGGTGCCGGATTCTCTTTTACAAAAAGCCCTTTTCTTTAATCATGAAGCTTCCGTTTATCAACTACGCGGACTGCCTTGCCTTCGGATCTCTGTAAGGACTTGGGCGCCATAAGGTGGATTTTGGGACTGATTCCCAGCATGGACCGCATGGCGGCCTTGAGATCCTGCTCTCTCTTCTGCATCTCTGAAATCTTATCGGAGAACATTTCCTTGGAAAACTCAATATAGATATCAAAAGTATCCGTATTGTTGACCCGGTCAACCACGATCTGATAATTAGGCGTATATCCTTCTTTGAGAAGAACCGTCTCAATCTGGCTGGGGAAGACATTGACACCGCGGATGATCATCATATCATCGCTTCGGCCTAAGGGCTTGGTCATCCTGACAAAGTTCCTGCCGCAGGAACATTTGTCCCGGGAAAGGACACAGATGTCTTTTGTCCGGTAGCGAAGAAGGGGGAATCCTTCCTTGTCCAGTGATGTAAATACCAGCTCTCCCTTTTCTCCTTCAGGAAGAGTTTCCCCGGTGTCAGGATCGATCGTTTCAACATAGAAATGATCCTCGTTGATGTGCATGCCTTTTTGCTCTTCGCATTCATAGGCAACACCGGGACCGGATATTTCCGTTAATCCGTAAATATCATAGGCCTTAATGCCCAGGCTCTGCTCGATGTTCCTGCGCATCTCTTCTGTCCATGGCTCTGCTCCGAAAATACCGGCTTTGAGGGTGTTGGTTTCGGGACTATACCCCCTCTCAGCGAGAGATTCACTGATGTAAGCGGCATAGGACGGGGTGCAGCAGAGAATGGTAGCTCCCATATCCATCATAAACTGAATCTGGCGGTCTGTGTTGCCGGATGACATGGGAAGGGTAAGACATCCTACCTTCTGGGAACCGCCGTGGAGACCAAATCCTCCTGTAAAAAGTCCGTATCCGTAGCTGACCTGGCAGACATCCTCATCTGTAGCTCCGGCTGCAACAAGGGCTCTGGCACAGCATTCGTCCCACATATCGATATCCTTCTGGGTATAGAAAGCTACAACCCTCTTACCCGTGGTGCCGGAGGTGGAATGGATGCGGACGCAATTCTTAAGGTCCGTACCCAGAAGTCCATGAGGGTAAGCCTCTCTCAGATCATCTTTGGTCAGAAATGGAAGTTTCTTGATGTCGTCAACGCTCTTGATGTCCCCGGGAGCAACACCTTTCTGGTCCATCAGATTCCGGTAATAAGGTACATGGTCGTAAACATACTGTACCTGCTTTACTATTTTCTCATTCTGAATCTTCAGGATTTCCTCTCTGGGTGCTGTCTCAATCCCGGGTTGGTAATAGTGTTTCATTTGGTTCTCCTCTC
>CADBME010000446.1 GCA_902795715.1 uncultured Lachnospiraceae bacterium
ACAGGCAGGCAGGGAAAGGCTCGCGGTGGTTTGCCGGAGTTGGAAACTGCTGAAAAGAGGGGAAGCAGCCGCAGCACGCAAAGCGTGATGCCCAGCGGAGCTTTTCCTTTTTTTGCCAACAGAAGGCAGAATGTTTTTTGCTGTTATTTATTTATTTTGGGAGTGAGGGAAATGAAGGTTATTACAAAGAAGAGACTTTTTATCCAAAAACATTATGATTTTCTATTGGTGGATTTGGCTGCATTTATTCTCGGGTTTGTTGTATCGTTTATTTTCCGGCGTTCTCTGGACTTTGACCTATATAACCAGGATCTTTTGTGGGTATTTGGTGTTGCTGCAACAGTATCTTTTATTCTTGTTGAACTCGTTTCAGAAAACCTGAACGGGATCATTACCCGGGGACTTGTTCAGGAGACCCAGATAGTTGTCGGTCAGATGACCGTCACGTGGACGGTTTATCTTTCGATCCTGTTCTTTACGCATACGATCTTTGCCCTGTCGAGAATCTTTGCAGGCGTCACGTATATCCTCTGCACGCTTTTCATGCTGCTGTTCCGCAACATCTGGAAGATGGTCAGCAAGTTCAGCCGGAAGAGCGACCAGGTGATTCCGGAGCTCCTGATTGTCAGTGAATCCTCCCGGGCCCAAGCTGTCCTCGATCGCTTGGTTTCTGGTGCAATGAGTCGGCAGTATGAAATCTGTGCCGTGGTCATGAATGATAAAGGCACCCCAGACTACCATGATTGGTATCCGCACGATACGGGACTAAAAAACATCGGAAAATACATCGGACAACGCCGGGTCCAGTACGCATATGTCGAACTGGACGATCAAGACGAGGAAAAAACAGTGATTGACGAGCTCCTGAATGCGGGGATTGTTGTATACCGGAGCCTTGGAGATAGTGTCCTGGAATATGCAGACCAGGAAATCGGACAACTGGGCGGGAAATCTGTTATTGTGATCTCCGGAGCACACCCTTCCTTGATCTCAAAGGCGGATAAGGTATGGCGGCGGCTGCGGCAGAAGATGTCAAGTTCCCGGGAAAAAACGCCGGAATAAAAAATTTCCATAGTCGGTAATAATCTGAAAACAAGTGAGATAATTTTCTAATGTATAGATGATCTATGGGACGAGAGAACGGGATGATTATTCAAAAGGATAAGTCTTCGGGAGAATAATACTGTGGGGCTTTTTAGCGGAAATGGAAAAGAAACCAGGACTGGCTGATAAAGGAAAGGAATTTTAAGAGAAAACTGGGATATAAAGAATAAGGGGTAATGCATAATGGAAAACAGAACGGCCGCGGTTGTCGTAACGTATAATCGTAAAGATTTGCTAACTGAAAACATACAGTGCTTGCTGGCTCAGAAACCGGAAGTGCCGGAAATTATTATCATAGATAATCACAGTACCGACGGAACGAAGGAAGCTGTCCAGCGGTTTATTGATGCAGAACAGATTCAATACTGTGATACCGGGGCAAATCTAGGTGGTGCCGGCGGCTTTTCCTTTGGAATTAAATATGCTGCAGAAAAAGGGTATGATTACGTATGGGTAATGGATGATGACTGTATGCCTAATCCGGATACGCTGGCAGCCTTTTTTGTTGCGAACGAGCAACTGAAGGGCCAATATGGTTTTCTATCCAGCAAAGTCCTCTGGAAAGACGGCAATCTCTGTACGATGAATCTTCAGAGAGAAACTCTGATCCATAACCTGAAGGGATTTGAGAAAGATCTGCAGCCGGTGGTCATGGCTTCTTTTGTATCCCTGTTTCTGCCGACAAAGATTATCAGGGAGATAGGCCTTCCCATTAAGGAATTCTTTATCTGGACGGATGACTGGGAATACACAAGAAGAATATCCAGAAAGTATACATGCTATGCTGTTGCTGATAGTGTGGTGGTTCACAAATCAAAGAACAATATCGGTGCGAATATAGCAACAGAAAGCGCAGACAGACTGGACAGATTTGATTATCTGTATCGCAATGATGTTTTTCTTTACAGAAGAGAAGGCTTAAAGGGGTTTTGCTATGAGGTGGTTCGTTTATCGACACATTGCGTAAGAGTTATAATTAAAAGTAAGGACAATAAAGGAAAACGGCTGAAAAAAATTTTTTCCGGAACAAGGAAAGGATTATCCTTTAATCCGTCTATAGAATATTGCAAAAAATATTAACCTTAGCATATATCAGGAGACCAATTGTATGAGTTTGATTAGAGAGAAGATAAAAACAGATAACAATTAACAATGAAACTGTCAGATGATAGTTTTTAGTGTTGGAACAAAGAGACATGAAAGCACACAAAGAGGAATAAGGGATGAATGTAATTGAGATAACAGGCGAACCGATTCTGCATGGCGGACAAGAAAAGTTTATTGAGAATGTTGTTGGGAATATTGATATTTCTGGAATGAGAATAGATGTGCTGACACCTCATGAATGCAATAATGCTGCTTTTACAGAAACAATACGATCAAAAGGCGGAGAAGTATACGAACTTAATCTTCCTTTTCGCCCAGGGAAGAGTCGAAGATTATTACTGGAACCAATAGCAGGCTTCTTATTTGGCAAGCAATATGATGTTGCACATATTCATTCTGGCTCAATCTCAGCATTGGCATATGAAGCGCTTGCTGCCAGAAGAGCGGGAATAAAAAAGATAATTGTTCATTCGCACAGCACTGGTGTTTCGTCATTAAAGCAGAAAGTGATTAGAAGTGTATTTGGGTGCATTTTAAGAAAATGTGCCACAGATTATCTGGCATGTTCATATAAAGCAGGGGAGATGAAATATCCAAAGAGCATCGTAAAAAGGAAAATGAAAATTATACAAAATGGCATACCTATTGAAAAATATGCCAGAGATAATACAAGACGCAAAATAATTCGAGACAAGCTAAACATAGATGATGAAACATATGTAATAGGACATGTGGGCAGATTTTCAGCAGAAAAAAACCATTTATTCATTATTGATCTGTTCTCTGAAGTACATCAAAGAATACCAAAAAGTAAACTCTTGTTAGTTGGAGATGGAGAACTTGTTGAAAAGATAAATGAAATAGTAAAGAATCGGGGATTGAGTGAAGATGTTATTTTTACAGGGAATGTAGATAACGCATACGATTTCTATCAAGGAATGGATATCTTTGTTCTTCCATCACAGTATGAAGGATTTCCATTTGTAACTCTGGAAGCACAAGCTGCGGGTCTACCATGTATCATGTCTGTGGGTGTTCCGGAAATAGTTGTCATTGGAGACAATGTACAAAGAATTGAATTAGAAGAAAAAGGGAAATGGATAGATGCTTGTATTTCATACATTAATAGACCGATAGCAGACAATAGAAAAAAAATAAAAGATGCCGGTTTTGATATTGTTGATACTGCAAAAACAATAAAAATGGTATATGAGAACATATAGAGGTGCAATGATGCAAAACAAAGTACTATCAATATCCATTGCTTCATATAATACAGAACATTGTATTGAAGAAACTGTAAGTTCTTTAATTGTTGAAAAAGAATATCTGGACAAACTGGATATAATTATTGTTAACGATGGATCGAAGGACAATACCAGTGAAATTGCGCATAAATTAGAAAATGAATTTCCGGATACAATAAGGGTAATTGACAAAGATAATGGAGGTTATGGATCTACAATAAATGCTTCATTGTCAATTGCAAAAGGGAAATATTATAAGTTGCTGGATGGCGATGATTGGTACAAGACAGAAAATCTCATTGCTTTTATCGATTTTTTGGACAGAAGTGATGCAGATTTGATAGTCACTCCGTATTATGAAGTAAAAAAAGATGATTTGTTAATTGATAACCATGCAGGTATTTCATCCCAAAAAGAAAGTATCGAAAAAGTAGAATGGAATAATCAACCAATATTGATGCATGAGATAGCAGTAAAAACTGAAGTGTTAAAAAGTTCCGGCAAAACAATAGCTGAAAAGTGTTTTTATACAGATTCAGAGTATGCGTTTTATTGCCTTTTCTACTCAAAATCTATTTCAAGAGCCAATATACCGATTTATAGATACAGACTTGGTGCTGAGGGACAAAGTGTTAGTATTGAAGGGATCAGGAAGCATTATTCTGATTTGCCAGTAGTAGCGGAACGTTTATTCGAATGCTTTGAGGATAATAATATAGGAGTTAAGACTGGCACAAAAAGAGAAATTCTTGAAATATGTATAAGAAATATAACTCATCATACATATCGTGCGTACATGTTGTTAAAGAATCCGAAACTAAAGAAACAGGAATTAAAAAAGCTGGATCAAAAAATAAAGTCTGAATACCCATATTCATATCTGATTGGAAACAAAAGCAAATTAGTTAATACTGTAAGGCATTTGCGGTTTATCGGATATCAATTACTCTGTTACGCAGTTTATAGACAATTTGTAAAAGAAAATGCTTAATATAGTTTATTCATTATGACTTCCGGAGGG
>CADBME010000447.1 GCA_902795715.1 uncultured Lachnospiraceae bacterium
CAGATGAAAGAAGTAAAGCTATAGATTCACAGTAAACACGCGGCTTTCAGCCGTCTTCACCGTATATCGGTGAATAATTCAGGTTTAATAATATGAATGTATGAGGATGTGACAATGAATACCGATCAGGATTACTATAGATATGAAGAGGCAGAACGTGAGGTTGAGGTAGATCCAGAGAAGGTCTATCATTTTCCGGAAGAACTTGTTATACGCAAGTATAATGATTATTATCTCGTTATATATACAGAGGGAATTATGTGGTTGGTTCTTGAGGATGAAGAGGAACTCAGGGCATTCCAATTACTACAAAAAGGCAGTTCTATTGAGGAAATGCTGGAACAGATTGATGAGGATAAAGCTATCAATGTAATCACACAAATTGAAGCAAAAAAATTTGAACATCCGATATGCAACGAAAACCTCGAAAGAGACATGTATATATACCTTACAAATAATTGCAATCAACGTTGCCGCCATTGCTATATGTTTGCGGGGGATGTTGACTATAAGGAATTGAGTGGTAAACAATGGATCGATATTCTTGATGATTTTAAGAAGAATGGTGGTAATGGTGTTACATTTACTGGTGGCGAAGTGACAGTATACAGAGATTTTGAAAAGGTAATAAAGCATGCACATGACATAGGAATCTCTGTCACAATTCTGAGCAATGGAATTCTATGGGACAGGGAAAAAATAGCACATCTGGGTAAGTACATAGATGAGATACAGATTAGTATAGATGGATACGATAAAGATTCATATTTTAAGGTTAGGAGATTTGATGGTTTCGATCGAGCTATTCAATGTGTGAAGGATTTCTGTGATTTTGGAATAAAAGTATCCATAGCAGTTACTCCCTTATATGAAAATTTGCATGAGTTTGTTGAGAAATTTGAGCCCCTTGCCAGAAAATTGATGGATGTATATCCAAATGTGTTTATCAAATTCAACTTAGAACTCATTCCTGGTAGAGATGTGCATATAACAGATGACGAAAACAGAGAATACAAGCAAACCCTAAGGATGTTAGTTGAGAGATTATATCCAGAGTTTTACACTGAGACTTTTGTATTGAATTATCAAAACCATGTTCTTAGAAAGAATTGTGGATTTGGCGGGATTAGTATTGCTGCTGATGGACAGGTATTCTGGTGTAATAGAATCCATGAATTAGTCAGTAGAGTAAATATTCTTGATACAAATTTTTCGGAATTATTCAAAGAGTCTAATCGAATCATTGAGAACACATCAGTGGATAATACTTTTGAATGTAAAGATTGTGAAATCAGATACATCTGTGGTGGTGGATGTCGTTTGAAGTATGATGGAATAAAGGATGCTGATTTACATGAGGGCGAATGGCATTATATTTGTGATGGGAAGGATATTATTTATGATAAAATGATTCTGAGCAACGAGTTTTTCTTTGAATGATGGAATGCTTAAGATAGGCGATAAATGTAGGTGCACAAGAAGGAGAACATTTTATGTCAGATCTTATACTGAATATAAACATATCAGAAAGTAAGAAAAAGGGCAGAATTGTCCTTGAGACATATGATGGAACTATTCCTCACCTCAAAAATAGGCAGTATTCAGGTCCGCTACGTAATGCGAATATAAATGGGATTACGTCGGTTGATAATCTATCTTTGGGTGAATTGGAATTAGTCCGAGGTTTTTTGGATTCACCTAAAAACATACAGATAAATAAATATCAACATATAATCTCTAATAGTGGAATATGGGAATTGATTCAATTCTCTGACTATGGTTGCTTGTTTTACCGAGATAAAAACACGCCGATGTTTCAAGTTGAAAAAATCGTGCTGAATGGCGAAGTGCGCATCAATTATACTACTATAGGTAATCTTCAAGTGGCATATGATAAGAACGATTTATATATTCTTACTATTGACATAGATGACCAAGATGTAGCTAGACAAATAGTAGCAAAAGCTTATGTAAGCATAAATATAAAGGAACATCCGCTTGATTTAGTATTTGACTATGATGATTATTCTGTTAGTTATACTGAAAAGGAAAGAACAATCGGTTCAGACATAAACTTTCGTGATTTTGGATTTGAAGAAAGAGCATTCCAGATAGTTAAGAATTGTGGATGGAACTATACCAGGGATACTGGTTTTATCTATGCAGGAAAAGATTTTCAGAAGGATGTTTCTAAACTCGTTGCTGACGGAATAGTGGTATTCACAGATAATGAAAAACGGATATCGGTAGGAGATTTTTCTAATATTCAGGTATCTTATGGGATTGATTGGTTTGATATTAAGGGCAGTATTACGATCGAAGGAGAAGAAGTTAATGTTGCTGATTTGATTGATTTACGAGCTAAAAAAGACAACTGGGTTGAGTTCAACGGAAAGATAATAGCTATACCGGAGTCATTAGGATCAGCTCTAAAAGCATCAGATAAATCAGAAGATGCCTTAAGAATTGGAAAGGATAGTATAGTAGATGCTATTGAGATTGCTTTTGAAACTAACGGACGCAAAGTCGATGGTATTGAGACACTTTTTGATTTCAAGAATGTTACGCTTGATATTGACAAAAACTTGTTAAAGGTACTTAGAGAATATCAGGAAGTAGGTGTGCGTTGGCTTCTGTCTCTTCATAAAAATGGATTTGGAGGTTGCCTTGCTGATGACATGGGTCTAGGTAAGACTTTACAAATAATATCATACTTATCAGACTCAAGCATGGATAATACCAATAACCTAATTATTGTACCAAAAACATTGCTCTTGAATTGGGAAAAAGAGTTTAAGAAGTTTTCACCCGGAACAAGTATTCTCATCTATCATGGGACAGGAAGAAATGAGAAAACAATTTCACAACACAAAGTGATACTAACTACTTATGGAACAGTATTGAATGACATAGATAAAATTTCTGATATCACATTTGATAATGTTATTATTGACGAGGCACAAAATATTAAGAATTCCAAATCAAAGAATTACCGAGCAGTGAAATGTCTAAAAGCAAAGACGAGATTCATTCTTACAGGTACTCCAGTTGAAAACAATATTCAGGAGTTTTGGGGGCTTATGCAACTCATTAATCCTACTGTTTTTAGCAAAAGAAAATTAATATCTAAAATAACAGATAATCAGCAAAAAGTTGATAAGATAAAGCGCATTTCCATGCCTTTTATACTACGAAGACTAAAAAAAGATGTGCTTAAAGATCTTCCGATGAAGCAAGAGCAGGTTTTATATTGTAAGATGGATGCTCAGCAGAGAGAATTGTATGAAGATATGTTGTTGAGTATTCGCTATGAAATTAGCCGAAAAAGTGACCGATTCGCAATAAAATCAAACAGTATCATGCTCAATGGCTTGTTATATTTACAGGAGATATGCTGTCACCCTCAACTTCTTGATAAAAAACAAAATCCAAAAGGATGCAGAGAATCAGCCAAATATGATCTGCTTTTGGAAGTGTTGGGAAGCTTGTATGAATCAGGCCATAAGGTGGTTATCTTTAGTCGCTTTACGAAAATGCTAAAGATTATTGAAAAACAGATCCTAAAAATGCACTATAATTGCTATTACTTAGACGGAAAAACAAACGATAGAATGAAACTTGTTGATGAATTTGAAGCGAGTCAAACAGGTGTCTTTTTAATCAGTTTAAAAGCGGGTGGAACAGGATTGAATCTTGTTTCGGCTGATACTGCTATCATATATGATCCTTGGTGGAATCCTGCAAGCGAGAAACAGGCCGAGGATAGAATATATCGTATTGGACAAAAAAACAATGTGATGATATATCGTATGATAGTTGAAGATTCGATTGAGGAAAAAGTCCAATTACTTCAGGGAAAAAAGTTGGATTTATATGATGACCTTCTGAATGGGCATGAAAGCCCAACTGGAATGACGGCTGAGATTATGAGAGACTTACTGATGAATTAGCAAGGCTGCGGTATCCGATATCCTCAGTTGATAAATAAGATAGTTGTATTACAAGAGAAAAGTTATTCCTTCTATAGGGAAGAGACACTTACTCGGCTTAATTGGGCCGCTTTTTTGCCTTTTCCCTTCTCAGGCATCCGCAGCTCCGCGTAACTTTGTTCTTAAGGTTTTTCTGGCGGA
>CADBME010000448.1 GCA_902795715.1 uncultured Lachnospiraceae bacterium
CCTCCTCTCCTTTCCCTCCGCTCGGCCGCATTGGGTTAATCTATTATTTTCGGCCGAACTCCGCCTTCCTCTCCCTTCCCTCCGCTCGGCCGCATTTTGAGAAACGGATTCAAGGCGTAAAGGTGTACGACATACTTACGACATACTTGCGACATACTTAATACATCAGAATCAGGATACTTACAGGATTTGAAAAAAAATGCATTTGTGAAAAAAAGGTCGTCTACTGTTTTCCAGTAAAACGACCTGTAGTATATCTATGCTTTTGTGATGATTATCATTTTATCGCGTAACAAACCTCGGTGACAAACTCGTCCGGATTATTTGTTTCATGAGGGCTTACATGGTAAATATTGAACATGGTTCCTGCGCATTCATATCCGTTTGCATTGACCCAGGAGATTACTGCTCCGTATACATCAGGCATCTGCTCATAACCACCTTTTACCATACAGCTTGCAACCTTAACCTCCGGAAGGGTCCGGAACTTAACGTGCTCCGTATCGGGATAAGTTCCTCTGACTGTTTTCCAGGCAATCAGCTCCACATCTTTTTCTTTGTATTCATCGTCCAGATATTCTGCTGCCACAAGACAGGGCTCTGAAGGTATTATGTTCAATGGACCGGTTTCCTCATTCAGAATCTGCCATACCATGCCTTCATCTTCATAATGAGGAATCGTCATATGAACAGTTGCTGCATATCGTTCAGGGATTGTTTTTACTGATACATTGTAAGTCATATTTTGCTCCTTTCTCAGCCGTTTCCGGGCTGAATCCAGAAGCCGCATCTGATATTCCAGTCTTTCTGAGATTTCTTTCAGTTCTTTATGGCGCTTGGACAGCCAGGTATCAAGGGATTCTCTGTCATCGTAGATCTCAAGAATTTTTACGATATCTGCAAGCTGAAAGCCCATATCTTTAAGGGCTGTAATACGGCCAATGACAGGAAGCTGATCCGGACTGTAGTAGCGGTATCCTGTAAAACGGTCGATCTCAGCTGGCGGCAGCAAACCAATCTCATCGTAATGACGGAGCATACGGACGCTGACTCTGGATAATTTTGAAAATTCACCGATTTTCAACATTTTTTTACCTCCATGGAGTGTTCTTATTGAGCTCGTCATTACTATAAGGCCTGCCACAATGGTAGAGTCAAGGATAATCTTTCAAAAAATGCAAAGCCGAATTCTTTTTCCAATAGCTTGATCTGATAAGTCTATGTAGGATGAGTCAGGGAATTCCGGAAATCAGCAATCTGGACATATATTTTTATCTCTTCACCAGTTATTTTCAAATAAAGTAAAAACAGGGATTTCCTCGATGCCCCGTTCTAAATCTGCATCTCCGGCACAGGTGAATCCATTTTTTTCATAGAGTCTTCTTGCCGGCAGGTTCTCCGGAACGATATCCAGCCGCAGTGCCTGATATCCCTGCTTTTTTGCTTCTGCTATGCAGAATCGGATCACTTCCGAAGCCAAGCCTTTTCCCTGTGCCTCCGGGGAGACGGCAAGGGTGTGCAATACCATGTAGGATCCTTCCGGAAGTTCTCTAAGCCAGGAGGCGTTCTCATACTTTCCCTGGGGATCTGAGTTCAATACAAATGCTGCCTGTATCTCTCCGTCTTCTGTACCGATATACTGACAGCCATTACCTGTCATCGCTTTTACGGACTGCTCGGAAGGGTAGATTTTATAGGTCCATTTTGGATAATTGATATGGGCATCCAGCCAGGCTACTATTTTATCGTAGAAAGCTCCTGTCAAAATGATATCCGATTCCCTGCATTTCCTTATCTGCATGATCACTCCTGCTTTTCTTTTTACAAATTCTTTATATTGATTCTATTCGATATGTTTTGCCGGATGATTTCTATCCTCCGGATATTGTTTGACGAGTCATTCCAAAAAGCCTATATACTCATCAAACAGATTAAACAACATATCTCCGGAGCACACCGGCAGTTCTGCCGTCGTTCCCGGCAGGGTCTCCCATTGATAGAGATCACCGGCTCTGGTAAGGACTAATGCCGGAATAACTTCATAGTCCGATCCGAAGATTACATCCAGATACCTGGCATATTTGACGGCCTGGAGCTCTTCTTCCGGATCTGCCTGATCTTTCATCTTAAATTCCAGAGAAAAGACTTTATCCTCAGTTATTACCAGGACATCTGCATAGATTCTTACATGTCTTGCCCGTTTGATCCTCAGTTCAAAACAGATCTCCCAGTCAGCATAGTCCACTTCATAGAGATCGGAAAAGAGGTTGATCATTACTTCTCTGGAGTCCTTAAAGGAGTGGATAAGCCCCCTCGTATCATTCAGGTTCCTGCCAATATCCCTGCAGCCTCTCATCAGTCTGTCAAGCCATGCTTCTTCCGACAGTTCCAGGAATTCACTTACAATGCCGTAATAACCGCAGAACTCTGCAAGGCCCTTATGGGGGCGGGCCTGGCGGATCAGTCCATACCAGCGGTAATCCCGATCCCTGTAACACAGTTCACGGATAAAGGGAGAAGCATATAAAAGACGATTGATCTCTGTTTTATTCACTCCGGTCTCTCTGGCAATCTCCCTGGCTTTAATTCCGTCATGCCGACAGATAGCCTCATATATTTGTATTTCTGTCTGATTATTCATTGCAGTAGACCCATTTCTTGAATCCACAGATCTTTGCGGATCGATATACAGGCATAATCACATCAGATAGCTGCCCGGTGAAAATCTCTTTGCTTATCCCCTGGCCTTATTGCATCAACCTTTTGAATCTCCCGTAATCAGCCTGCGAAATACAGCATTCAGTTCCGAATAGTCCTTTTTATGATCATCCTGGGTCTGTTCTGACAGGAGTTTTTGTCGAAAGCATTCCGCCTTGATAAAATCTATGATTACAGGCATCTGCGGATTCAGGTCTTTTTCTTCTGTCTTCGCTTTCCGTCTAAGCAGCTCTTGAATAGCTTCATATAAAGTATCATCCAGTTCTTCTTCCCTGCCGTCGAACAGATCCAGCAGTTTCTGAAACTCCATAGGAGAAATCTCATGATAGCGCTCAATCCACCGGCAGCATAAAAGAGGGCGTAAGGCATAAAAATATTTTTTATATCGAACCTGATCTCCCAGCAGGAATTTCTGATAGGTTGAATTCGCTGTCCCATAGTAATGGCAGAGTGCCGACTTCTCCGAGAAATAAGTGAAAGCTGCATCTTTTATGCTATCCCATTCATCTGCTTTACGATAAACTATAGGCGAATTAGCCCACTCTATGATGTTCGGGTTCCCCTTGGCAAATGCGGTCAGGGCTTTCTTCAGGTCCCAGCCGTTGATGTCCATGACTTCATCCAGCTGCCATTCGATGACATCTTTCAAGGGGTCGATTCGGAGATACTCCTCAGGTTTGTACATGTAGATAAATCGAACGTCATAGTCACTGTCCGGAGAGGCAAATCCCCATGCCCTGCTTCCGGACTCCACTGCAAGAAGAATCCTGACATCATATTTCTGTTCGATGGCATCCAGATTCCCCTGGATTTCTTTTTCGATATCTCTCATCTTACATCCTCCATAATTACATGACGATTGATCCTCTCAACAAAACTCCCCACGGCTTCGAGATCCGGCTTATCGGGAAGAATGCTCTCTACTTGCGCCTTTACAAAACGGTCTTGGTAAGAAGCAACAATCTGATAAAATGCATCATTTAATATACCGTTTTCCATATAGTCCCCATTTCGAATACTATTGAGAAGCTTAAGATCGCCATCAGGCCTGTGCGTCCGGATCTCCCCCTTCTCCAGGATATCGATTCCCATCATAAACAGGCGGACCAGGTGCATAGCGTGCTTGTTCAGGTGATTGTCGTCTTTCTTATGGTTCCGTTTTCCGATCTTATCATAATCCCGTACTACGTTATTGAGAGTATTCATCAGATGATTATACCTGCGCAAAGGATAACGATGGAAATGTCCGTCAACAAAAATCTCTGTCTCTAAGCCCTCCGTCTCCGCCTGATCAATATATAGTTTAATGCTTCCCTTATCCCATTCCTGATGACGCCGGTTGAAATCATCCAATGCATAAGAAACCGACTTCATGATGTGCTGCTCCCTCAAGGATTGTGGCAAAGTATCCCGGGCGATAGCGTTCTGCAAACGCCTGAGCTGGGCATCCGCAAAATGCCCAAAGGATGCCGCTGCCCTTTTGGACAGGAATAGTTGACGGTTATCCAGAAGCTCCTGGCCCAATGGAGACTTAATCAGATACTGGTCATCATCAAGGCCCAAAATCTCTATAGTATTTGGATTACAATTTATGAGCAGCTGTACCAGCTTCATGAAAGAGTAGATTACGGTATCTGTCTTTCGGTCTTCAAACTGATCAAATGATGTCAGACCGATCAGATCCGAAGGTTGATTTAAGGCAACACCACGCAGATCGATATCACTACCCGCACGGTTCGTACCGTAACCATAACTGCCACTGACACCAAGCAGCATAATGCGTCCGGTCAGATGTGAATCTGTATGCAAAAACTCATATTCCGGTAATTGTAGTAGTGTTCTAAAATCCATGGTATCTTTCTCCGTTATCCATCTTTCGAATTTGATATCCTGCAAGTATCTCTCTGTCTTTCGATACTAATATTGGTTCGGGTGTCAAAACACCCTCACCTAGGTTCATAAAAATGATATGTAAGTCAATCTAATCCGCCTATGATCCTTATTCTTTTTACAGGGGCTTCCCGCATTTGGGACAATAATC
>CADBME010000449.1 GCA_902795715.1 uncultured Lachnospiraceae bacterium
ATTTAGTGGAGGTGCACACATGGCTCGTATTTCGGGTGTCGATTTACCCAGAGAAAAACGTGTAGAGATTGGTCTTACATATATTTACGGCATTGGAAGAACCAGTGCTTCCAAGATCGTCGCTGCAGCAAATGTCAATCCTGATACACGTGTACGTGATCTGACCGATGATGAAGTCCGCCGGATCAGTGAGATTATCAATAACGATTATATGGTAGAGGGTGACCTGAGAAGAGAAACCGCGCTCAACATCAAGCGTTTGCAGGAAATCGGATGTTATCGTGGTATCCGTCACAGAAAAGGTCTTCCGGTTCGTGGTCAGAAGACCAAGACCAACGCCAGAACTCGTAAAGGTCCCAGAAAGACTGTTGCGAATAAGAAGAAATAATATTACCGATTCGTTAGCGAGTATAGACTGATCATACAGGAGGTTTCAGTATGGCTAAGAGAACAGCAAAAAGGGTGACCAAAAAGCGTGTCAAGAAAAACGTCCAGAACGGACAGGCACACATTCAGGCATCCTTTAATAATACCATTGTTACATTGACCGACTCCGAAGGGAATGCTTTATCCTGGGCAAGTGCCGGTGAGATGGGATTCAGAGGATCCAAGAAGTCTACACCTTATGCAGCACAGATGGCAGCAGAGACTGCAGCAAAGGCAGCACTTATTCACGGCCTTAAGACTGTTGACGTTATGGTTAAGGGTCCGGGTTCAGGACGTGAAGCTGCAATTCGTGCTCTGCAGGCATGCGGACTGGAAGTGTTAAGTATTAAGGATGTTACTCCGGTTCCCCATAACGGATGCCGTCCACCCAAGAGAAGAAGAGTCTGATCGATCGGATAGGAGGTAAGTAATAATGGCAATTGATAGAACTCCAGTACTCAAGAGATGCAGATCCTTAGATTTAGATCCGATCTATCTGGGTATTAGTAAAAAGTCCAACAGAAAGTTAACACGCTCAAACAGAAAGATCAGCGAGTATGGTCTTCAGCTGCGTGAGAAACAGAAAGCAAAATTCATCTACGGCGTGCTTGAGAAGCCTTTCCGTAATTACTATGCAAAGGCAGAGCGTATGCGCGGTCTTACCGGTGAAAACCTGATGATTCTTCTTGAGAGAAGACTTGACAATATCGTTTACCGTATGGGATTCGCAAGAACAAGAAGAGAAGCCAGACAGGTTGTAGGCCACAAGCATATCCTTGTCAACGGAAAATGTGTCAACATTCCTTCCTATCTTGTTAAGGCCGGGGATGTCATTGAAGTAAAAGAGAATAAGAAGACCATGCAGAGATTTAAAGATATCGCCGAGGCCAATGCCGGCGCTCTTACTCCCGCATGGATGGAGTCTGATGTTGAGGAATTCAAAGGAACCGTGAATGAACTTCCGACCCGTGATCTTATCGATGTTCCGGTAAATGAGACCCTGATCGTCGAGTTGTATTCCAAATAATCAGTATGATTTTTTAATTGAATGTCTGGTTTTTTTCAGCCAGGCATTCAATTGTAGTCTATGGAAATATATCTGGATTAGTGATTAAAGGAGGTCCCAGTTCGTGTTTGGTTTTGAGATACCAAGAATTGAAATAGCAGAGATTTCTGATGATAAAAAATATGGCCGTTTTGTTGTAGAACCCCTGGAAAGAGGATATGGTACAACGCTTGGGAATTCCCTGCGCAGAATTATGTTGTCTTCCCTTCCCGGATCAGCAGTCAGTGCGGTCAAGATCAAGGGCATCCTCCATGAGTTCAGTTCCATCCCCGGAGTCAAGGAAGATGTAACTGAAATTGTTATGAATATCAAGGAGCTGTCCATAAAAAATAACAGTTCCTCCGATGAAGACAAACAGGCCTTTATCGATGTGAGTGGAGAAGGTGTTGTCACTGCAGCTGATATACAGGTTGACAGTGATATTGAGATTATCAACCCTGAACTTGTTATTGCAACCCTCAACGGGGGAAATGACTGTCATTTTGAGGCGGAACTTACCATCAGCAAGGGACGGGGCTACGTAGGGGCTGACCGCAATAAGAGGGATGATATGTCCATTGATGTGATTGCAGTGGATTCCATCTACACTCCTGTGGAGCGGGTGAACCTTAACGTAGAGAATACCCGTGTCGGTCAGATTACCGATTATGATAAGCTGACTCTTGATGTTTTCACAAATGGTACTCTCGCACCGGATGAGGCTGTAAGCCTTGCAGCCAAGGTCCTCTCCGAACACCTCAGTCTCTTTATCGACCTTTCTGAGAATGCTCAGAAGGCTGAGGTAATGATTGACACCACTCCTGAGACAGGAGATAAAGTGCTTGAAATGAACATCGATGAACTGGAATTATCCGTGCGCTCTTATAACTGCCTGAAGAGAGCCGGGATCAATACGGTTCAGGAGCTTACCAATAAGACAGCGGAAGATATGATGAAGGTTCGCAACCTGGGACGTAAGTCCCTGGAAGAAGTCCTTGCCAAGCTGAAGGAGCTGAATCTCCAGCTCCGGTCCAGTGACGAATAGGGCGAATATATTATAAGACCCGCCTAGGCTGAAGGATTAGTAAGCATGGCGAAAAAACCAAGGAGGTCCAACTATGGCAAAGTATTCCAAGTACAGAAAGTTAGGTAGAACATCCAATCAGAGAAAAGCATTGTTACGTAACCAGGTTACCATGCTTCTCTATCATGGAAAGATTCGTACAACGGAAGCTAAGGCAAAAGAGATTCGCAAACTTGCAGAGAAACTTATCGCTCTCGGCGTAAAAGAGCGCGATAATTATGATGTCGTTAAGGTTGAGGCTAAGGTAGCCAGAAAAGACAAAGACGGCAAGAGAGTCAAAGAAGTTGTGGACGGCAAAAGAGTTACAGTATATGATACTGTTGAGAAGGAAGTGAAGAAGGATCGTCCTTCCAGACTTCATGCAAGACGTCAGATGCTCAAAGTATTATATCCGGTAAAAGAAGTTCCTGCTGAAGGAAAAGGCAGAAAGGCCGGCACAAAGAATATCGATCTTCCTCAGAAGATTTTTGATGAATATGGTACCAAGTATGCAAACCGCAATGGTGGTTATACACGAATCATCAAAATCGGACAGCGTAAAGGTGACGCTGCTTTAGAGGTTATCATCGAGTTAGTTTAGTTTTTGAATTCTCAAGTGGTCTGCTTGCCACTTGAATTCGAGACAGGAAAAATGTTAGAGTGTACTCAGTAACTGGGTGCACTCTTTTTATATATACTATTGATTGATTGGTCATGCCTATATGCATATGTTCCAGATAGAAAAACTATTTCATAATTACAAGATCTATAAAGGGGAAGAGGAAAAAGCGGAAGAAAAAACGGCTTTGTCCGACCTGTCCTTACAGATAAAGAAGGGACAGTTTGTCGGAATTCTCGGGGCCAACGGGTCCGGGAAGTCGACTCTGGCTCTTCATCTGGCGGCTTTACTCGAGCCCACATCCGGCCTGGTTCTTGTCAAAGGATTGGATAGCTCAAAAGCGGAGAACATTCTGGAGATTCGAAAGACAGCAGGGATTGTCTTTCAGAACCCCGATGATCAGCTGGTGGGTATCACAGTGGAAGAGGATGCTGCCTTTGGTCCGGAGAATATGGGCCTTGAACCGGCCCTGATTGACCGCCGCATCCGGGAAGCACTCGCTTCGGTGGGGATGGAGGCCAAACGTTTTTCTTATTCCCATAATCTTTCCGGTGGTGAAAAAGAAAAAGTGGTCATTTCCGGCCTGCTGGCCATGGAACCGGAGTGCATCATATTCGATGAACCGACTGCCATGACAGATCCCCGGACCAGCCGGGATATTGGCAAAGTGATCCGGAGATTGAACAAGGAAAAGGGAATCACCATCCTTTACATTACCCACAATGTTTCCGAGGTGGAGGATGCAGATTATCTTTTTATCATGGAATCCGGAAGACTGGCCAGGGAGGGAACTCCTTCTGAGATATTCAAGGATCCCGCGACCATGGAAAGATTGGGACTGGCTCTGCCCGGCTGGATCAGGCTGGCCGGCTGCCTCAGAGAAAAAGGTCTTATTCTGCCTGACTCCATCCCAAGGGAAGAAGAATTGCTGTCTTGCCTGACAGAGCAAAAAGGATTGGAAACCTCCTCGCCATATGTGACTGAGGGTGGAGGGAAGGAATCCACGATGACTAGTCTGATAGAAGAAAGAGAAGAAACGGAGCTATCTGTTCCGATTCTGGAAAGTGGAGAGGAAAAGCCATGGGGGAGAGGGAAGTCTGAAGATTCTGCAAAGCTGCTTCTGGATCTGGAAGGCGTAAGCTTTGTCTATGACAATCCGGGTTCACAAGCGGATGTCCCTGCTCTTTCCGATATCAATCTGAAAATCTATTCAGGAGAATGTATCGGAGTCATTGGAGGGAATGGAGCGGGAAAGTCTACTTTGTTTTCCCATCTGAATGGTTTGTTTGAACCGGCTTCAGGAATAATCCGTTTTCTGGGAGAGGATATCTGGGCAGAAGGATATAAAAGAAGAGAATTGAGAAGACGGGTGGGTCTATGTTTTCAGAATCCGGAGTACCAGTTATTTGCAGACAGGGTAATCGAAGATGTAGCCTTTGGCCCCCGGAATATGGGGGATGCAATCCAACCGGCTATGCAAAAAGCCAGACGGGCTATGCAGGTCATGGGCCTGGGCCGGGATTATGAAGATCTTTCACCTTTCATGCTTTCAGGGGGGGAACAAAGAAGGGTTGCCCTGGCCGGTATTCTGGCTATGGAACCTGATATTCTGGTTCTGGATGAACCGGCGGCAGGACTGGATGAGCCGGGAAGAAAGAATCTCTTTTCTATTATAAGAAACTTGATTCAGGAAAAAAAGATGACGGTTATTTTCAGTTCTCATTCCATGGAAGATGTGGCGGAGATTGCATCCCGGATTCTGGTAATGGATCGGGGAAGGATCCTTATGGACGGTAAGCCTTCCAGAATTTTTTCAGACAGACAAGCCCTGGTGAATCTGGGTCTTGATGTGACCTGGGCCTGCCATTTTGCCATGAAAATGAAGGACAGGATGCATTGTGATTTGGCTTGCGGTAAGAAGGAAGAATCCCTGCCCTACAGGCTGGAATCCCTGGCAGATTGGTGCATGTGGGGGCGAGGAAGGAAGTCAGGGATAGAGCGAGGCGGATTATGAAGATGACATTTGGCACATATTTTATGACGGATTCCCCTGTCCATGGACTGGATCCCCGCACAAAACTTGCGGGATCTTTCCTCTATGTGATTAGTCTTTTTTTCCCCATGAGAGAATGGGGATTGCTGATTCCGGCAGCTTTTCTCTGCTGGATCGTGTTTCTGTCAAAAGCTCCTCTGGCCTCCGTTTTCCGGGGGCTCAAGCCTCTGTGGGGAATCCTTTTATTTACGGCAGTCCTGAATCTGTGCATGACCGGAGGCCATGTCCTCTGGGAAGCCGGACCGGTTTCCATAAGCCGGGAAGGGATCCACAGGACGGTTTTTCTCCTCATTCGTCTGGTTCTGCTGGTTGGAGGGACATCCATCCTGACTCTGACGACGACAGCCAAAGAAGTGGCCGATGGCTTGGAAAAGTCTCTGGGATTTCTGAATAAAGTCGGCATACCGGTCCATGAGTTTGCTATGATGATGGGAATTGCCATGCGTTTTATTCCCATTTTGTCCGATGAATTTGAACGTATTCGAAATGCCCAGATGTCAAGAGGGGCAGACTTCGAGGAGGGGAATCTTATCGTCCGGGCCAAAAAGACCCTGCCTGTTCTGATTCCTTTGTTTGTGTCGGCACTGCGTCGTGCCGACCGCCTGGCCCTGGCCATGGATGCCCGCTGCTACCATGGAGGAGAGGGAAGAAGCAAGCTGCATCCACTTGTCTATAAAAGGAGGGATTTTGCCGCTTACGGCATTCTCTTTGCCTATGTTTTTACCATGGCCCTGCTGACTTTCGGTCCAGGCTGGGTTAGATCATAATGAAAAGGAAGAACAATGAAAAGAATTCTGATAGAAGTTGCCTATGACGGGACATCCTATTGCGGCTGGCAGATTCAGCCTAATGGTATGACGGTCGAAGAGAAATTAAATCAGGTCCTATCCCAATTTCTTTCGGAGGAGATCAAGGTGATTGGAGCCAGCCGGACGGATTCCGGAGTGCATGCTCTGGGAAATGCGGCGGTCTTTGACACCCGGTCAGGAATTCCGCCGGAAAAGATATGTTATGCTTTGAATAGTAAATTGCCGGATGATATCCGGATCCGGTCTTCTCGCCAGGTGCCACCGGACTTTCATCCCAGATTCTGCAGGTCGGTCAAGACCTACGAATATCATATTCAGAATGTCAGGATTCCCATTCCTACAGAACGACTCCACACCTGCCTCGTAACCTATCCCCTGGATGTGGAAAAGATGAGAGAAGGGGCTCGGTTTCTTGTGGGGGAACATGACTTTCAGAGTTTCTGCGCAGCGGGAACTTCCGCAAAAACAACGGTTAGGACTATCCTGTCCATTGAAATCGAAACTCTTTCCTACCACACCGGCGGCCTGAAGACCGAGCATGGGAGAATGGATGATCAAAAAATAATCCTCCGGGTTAAGGGAGAAGGATTTCTCTACAATATGGTTAGAATCATTGCAGGGACATTGATCAAGACAGGGCTGGGCGTCTACCCTCCCGCCCATGTCAGGACCATCCTTGAGGCGAGGGACCGGAACATGGCCGGGGAGACAGCGCCGGCAAAAGGCCTCTTTCTTAAAAAAATCGAATTTGAAAATCTCTAGTTCTTTATTTTTTCAATTTTTTCCTGCCTGTCACATAGAAGGAAATCCTCCGGTAGGTCGCTTTGGTATAATGCAGACCATCCAGATAGGAAAAATGTACATGCCGGTTCGTGTTGATATAGATGCAGCCTTTTGGCAGATGGTTGCTTATATATGAATTGAAGGAAGCAATCCTCCTATTGACACCGGCCGCCCGGCTTCCGCTTTTGGCATAAGGATTTCTGGAGCTTGCCCTAACCGGATTAACTGACATAAAACAAAGCCGGGCCAGGGGGAATCTGCTGTGTATTTTTTTAATCAGGCTCAGATAGCCGGTCCTGTGGTTTTGTCCGCGGCCTATGTCATTGACACCGAAATTAAAAATGACGGTGGAGTCCGGTCTTTTTTTTAAACGCTTTGAAAGCTTGCGGTATCCGGTTCCCCTGGCCCAGGATAAAGTCGTGGAAGCCTTGGCTATTATGTGCTTTTTTATAATAGTCGGAGGATAGCCTTTGGATTTATATCCATATACGGCCTTGCCAAATCTGACCGTTCTCGAATCACCGAACCAGATCAGGCTTGACTGTCTGTCTTGGGGAATCACAGCTGCAAACGTTTTTTTCTTTGCCATAAGCAATGTGGAAAATAAGACGGCAGAAAAGAGAAAGAATAAAAAGATCTTTTTAAGTCTTTGAGCCTTCAACATGATCTTAGCCTCCTTGTTCTATAGTGATGACCGGTTTATGACCGATTTGAAACCGGATTTTAGCCGGGACTATTATAGGAAAATCTGTTTATTTATTATGCTTTTCTTATTTTAGCAGAAGAGATTTTCAATCACAAGTAGGATGATAATTTCTGTTTGACATTGGGAAGGATATCATATATAATTAGCAAATGTGGCATGCTCCACGGATGTATCCTTGCTATTCCCAAAGCCCCGGGATACAAAGCCGGCATGCTCAAGGATCTGTCTTCGAATAAAAATGATAAGGACAAGTCAGACAGGTTCGTCGCTTTTCGTACTGCATCGACTCAGAGTCGGTTTGCCATATGCGGTGCGAAGAGATAGATGTGGCGGAGGGTCCGGACAGCCAGGAAGCCGCATCGCCTATCGATGTAATTTGTGGTGCCGCACAGGCGGCATGCATTTTTAGGAGGATTACGACCCATGAAAAGTTATATGGCGAAACCGGAAACTCTTACCAGAGACTGGTATGTAGTTGATGCCGAAGGACATACATTAGGACGCCTTGCTTCAGAAGTTGCCAAGGTGTTAAGAGGAAAGCACAAACCAATCTATACTCCTTATGTTGA
>CADBME010000450.1 GCA_902795715.1 uncultured Lachnospiraceae bacterium
AGCTTTCCCAGGATTCTTATGCAGTGGCATATAACTATGTTCTGAATCATAGGCCGGATCTGAAACAAAAAATAGACCGGTTCCATCAGGAAAAGGAACATCTGCTAAGGACAGGAAACTATCATTCCTATAAGGGAGAGCAGATTGAAGAAGATCTGAAAAAACTTCGGGCAGAAGTGCGCAGTGAAGAGCGTAAATATGCGTCGAAAGCAAAGCTGGTAGCCACAACAATCTCAAAGGTGACGATTGATTCCTTGTTTGATGAAAAGGAATACGATATCGTCATGTTTGATGAGGTCAGTATGGCATATGTTCCACAGGTTATCTGTGCTGCATCTTATGCACGGGAAAAGCTGATTCTAGTAGGTGACTTCCGTCAGCTGGCCCCGATTGTACAATCTGAAGCGAAGACAGTACTGGGTGTGGATATTTTCTCATATCTGGGCATCTCAAGTTGGACGAAAGTGTGCCCACACCCCTGGCTCGTAATGCTGAACGAACAGAGACGTATGAATCCTGCTATTTCAGCTTTTCCAAATAAATATATATACAATAAGCTCCTTTTTGATCATGATAGTTAATATCTAATTATAAGGTATTTTTTATTAAAAATAATAGATAAAAGATTCATAATAATAATAATTTTGATATAAGAATAAAGCAATTCAAACAGTGGCAATTTATTGACGGGAAGACATAACGGATATATAATTTTTTTGGCACAATGTCAGAACAAAAATAAGAACTAATTGAGATTGGAAAAGAATATGAAAATATATATCGCATCCCCCTTCTTCAGTGATCGGGAGAGGAAGATCCTGACAAGGGCAGAGAATATTTTGAGGGAGAGGGGCTTTGAAGTGTTTTCTCCAAGAGAACATACAGTCCCTGAAGAAGAGGAAGGAACTCCGGCATGGAGCAGAAAGATATTTGACATTGACCGCCGGGGGATTGACTGGGCAGATTGTCTGGTCATGCTTTACTGGGGCAATTTCAGTGATACCGGAACTGCCTGGGAATGCGGGTATGCTTATGCGATTGGAAAACCTGTCCTTGTGGTTCACCTGGGAGATTCCTCCAACCTGATGGTCCATGAAGGATCCCACAGCAGCCTGAAGTCGGTGACGGAATTGAAGGACTATGATTTTGAAGCCATGCCGAAAAGCATATACACAGGGAAAATGTATTAGATCGATAGAGGGAACCCCAGGGGCGTGTCTGTGAAAAATACCGGGAGGAGATGACATTGAAAGAACGTAAAGCACTGATTCAATATGAAAATACAATTCCCGGCATTTTTTGCGCCGGAACAATCGCTTCGCTGCAGAGGTTTTGGTGGAGGGAAAACCGGAGACGGTACATGTGAAGAATACCGGACGGCTTAAGGAATTGCTGCTCCCAGAGTCCAGGATTACCCTTCAAAAGGCGGATCAGCCGAACAGAAAGACTGCCTATGACCTGATCTCTGTTTACAAACCAGGGCTGGAATGGGTCAATATCGACAGTCTTGTGCCAAACAAGCTGATGAAACAGTATCTGATGGCTATGAATTACGACCTGGTAAAACCGGAGTATCGTTATGGAGATTCCAGGTTTGACTTTTACATGGAGCGAGGGAAAGAGAGATTACTTATGGAAGTAAAGGGCTGCACACTGGCAGTGGGTCTGAAACAGGGAATCGGGATGTTTCCCGATGCTCCCACCAGCCGGGGTGTGAAACACTTAGAAGAGCTGACTGCGGCGGCGAAGGAAGGCTATCATTGTCAGATTGCCTTTGTCATCCAGATGAATGGAATCCACCGCGTAGTCCCTAACGATGAAACCCAGCCTGAATTCGGACAGGCCCTGGCCCGGGCAGTCAAGGCCGGCGTCCAAGTCGCCCACTACAGCTGTCATGTGGGGGCAGACACGATTCAGATTGTCGGTATGAATAGTGATTCTAATGCTGATTCTGTGGAATTGAGGAGTATATAAAATGAAACGATCGATCATCATCGGGTGGGCTCAAATCGTTGCAGGACTTTTTGTTTTTGCTTTCGGAGTGCATCTGACTATCTTTGCAAATATCGGCCTTGCGCCATGGGACTGGCTGGGGATGGGCATTTCCTATCATACGCCTTTCAATTATGGCATATCCATGACAATGATGGCCTTAATCATCCTTGGAATTGATATGATTCTCAGGGAAAAAATCGGATACGGGACGGTGATCGATGCCCTGCTGACAGGTAATTTTGTTCAGCTTTTCAACAGTTTTAATCCGTTGCCCCTGAACGACAGTTTATGGAAGGGTATCCTGATCATGCTGGCAGGATTTGTCTTTATGGCTCTGGGCATGGCAATTTACATGAAGAGTGAGCAGTGCTGCGGACCCAGGGATGCCTTGCTCGTCGGGCTCGGCAAACGTCTGCCGAGGGTTCCCATCGGCATAGTGGCTGCCGTATTGTGGGCCGTTGTGCTTCTGGTGGGATGGCTGCTGGGCGGTCCGATCGGCATAGGCACTGTCATAAGTACTTTCGGAGCGGGGTTTGTCATGCAGATGGTCTATAACCTGATCCGGTTTGAGCCACGGGATCTCAGACGCAAAAGCCTGATTGAGACGACCCAGGAACTGATGTCAGAATCGGATCATCCAGCATAGGAAGCAGCCGGAAATTCAGAATATGGGAAAATGAAAGAATAAGGGTGGAAAATGATTGTCAGAGAATATGAGAACAAAGATCTTCCAGAGATGATTCGCATCTGGAATGAGGTCGTGGAGGATGGGGTGGCATTTCCTCAGGAAGAGTTCCTTGATGAAGCCACAGGGAGAGATTTCTTTGAATCCCAGACCTACAATGGTGTGGCAGAGAAAGAAGGAAAGGTTGTCGGCCTGTACATACTTCACCCCAATAACATCGGCAGGTGCGGGCATATTTGTAATGCAAGCTACGCAGTTTCCTCCCATGTCCGCGGGCAGCACATCGGAGAAAAACTGGTAAAGGACTGCCTGGAGCAGGGGAAAGTGCTGGGATTTAAAGTCCTGCAGTTCAATGCCGTGGTGGAGAGCAATATTCATGCAAGACACCTTTATGAAAGGCTGGGATTTGTCCAGCTTGGAACGATTCCGGGAGGTTTCCGGATGAAGGACGGACATTATGAGAATATCTGTCCTTATTATCATGTTCTGTAATGGGCAAAAATATGAGAAAGGAAACGGACCAGAACTCATGAAACCAATCAGTGAAGAAATCAGAGAAACGCTGTTTCAATTGCAGGATGTGAAGTATCGGGATTTTCAAAGCAAACTGATCCCCACAGCCGAGGCTGATACTGTGATCGGGGTAAGGACACCGCAGCTTCGCAAGGCTGCGAAGAAGTTGGTGAAGAGAGAGGATATCCAGGAATTCCTGAATGATCTTCCTCATCAGTATTTCGATGAAAACCAGCTGCATGCTTTCATCATCAGTGAGATCAAGGACTATGACCACTGTCTGGAGGAAGTGGAGAGATTCCTGCCCTACGTAGATAACTGGGCTACCTGCGACCAAATGTCACCGAAGGTTTTCGCAAAGAGGAAGGAAGACTTGCTGAAGAGGATCAAGGTCTGGATCAGTGCTGGGGAAACCTATACAGTCCGCTTTGGGATCGGCATGCTGATGCGGCATTTTCTCGATGAACAGTTTGATCCGGTATACCCGGAGATGGCTGCCGGGATCAGGTCGGAGGAATATTATGTCAACATGATGATCGCCTGGTATTTTGCGACGGCTTTGGCAAAACAATACGATACTGTGCTGCCATATCTGGAGGAAAAGAGATTGGATGTATGGACCCATAATAAGGCAATCCAGAAATCGGTGGAGAGCTATCGGATTACACCGGAACAAAAAGAATATCTGAAGAGTCTTAAGATAAAGAAATGAAAAAGAGATGAAGAAATTATTTGACGAGATACCCTATTTGGAAAATGAAAATATTATCCTGAAAAAATTGGAGGATGCGGACGGGGAAGCCCTGCTTGAAATGACTGGGAGTGAGATGGTATACCGATATCTACCGACTTTCCTACATGAAAAGCAGTACAGGGATATGCACCTGATGCTAGTGGACCTTTACGGCAGCTGCTTTCGGGAGAAGACTAATCTGATTCTGGGAATCTATCTGAAAAAGGATATGTCTTTCTGCGGTTTGGCAGAATTCTACGGCTATAAGGATGAGATTCATAAAACCTGCGTCGGTTACCGTCTGCTGGAAGATTATTGGGGAAAGGGGATTGCCACTCAGGCGGTGGCATTGATGGTGGACTATCTATATAACGAGACAGATATGGAAATCATCACAGCCAGTACCATGATAGAAAATCATGCCTCTGCCCATGTTCTGGAACATAATGACTTTATCATGACTTCCAGGGCTGTTCCCGAGGACTGGGGATATCCGGAGCCCACGATCGCCGATAAATGGTTTCGGTGAGAGGATCTAAGGAATAAGGACGGAAAAAAGAGTAAGGTCGTTTAGGCGAAAGCTAAAGATCAGGATTGTCAAATAGAGAATATAGAGAAAAGATTTCCTAAGGAAGCATTGATTCGTGCTTCCTTTTTTTATCTTTATAGGAAAGTCCGATTTTTCAAGGTGAAAAGAAAAAGACATACGTCCATTGAACGTATGTCGGATACCAGATTTAGACAATAGGAT
>CADBME010000451.1 GCA_902795715.1 uncultured Lachnospiraceae bacterium
CGCCCTTAAAATAAGGAGCCATAGCATTATAGAGATCTTCTCCGGTCACCATCATGGGAGGAAGAAGGACTATTACCGGACCCTCACTGTTGCCATATCTGTTAATATACATGTTTCACACCTTCTTTCCTTTTATGATGAATGTTTATAGGGCAAATACTTGTGGCCAAAAAAAACGGATACAGGCAAAAAAGTACAGCAAGACGTGATAGTATCTTTATGATACTTGTGGTATTATAATAATATAAAATGATACATATATTGCGTGCTTTCTATGATACACATATTGATACATGTTATCTGTATCAATAATTCTTAAAACAGGTACAGTTTTCACTTGAATCTCAAGAAAGGCTGAACAGGAGGCAGGTTTATGGCAAAAGAATTCGCATATTGCAGCTCCGGTTGTAACAAGCCCCAGTTTGATAAACAGATTGATAGTATAAATCACAGGTATCCCAATGCCATTATCATCAAGGAGCCTTATTCCAGGACAGTAACTGACCGTACTGAACTGAAAAAGCTTATGGCTCAGCTGGAGAAAGACGATACCCTGATTGTAAATTCCATGGACCGCTTAAGCCGTGATCCGGATCAGCTGCTTTCTTATTACACAGATCTTTCTGAAAAAGGAGTCAGGCTTATTTTCATCAACCAGCCCTACATGGACACGGATGTATATATGTCTGCCTGTAAAGATATGATGGGAGACTCCTCATTATCAGAAAACAGGGCCATCAAAAAAGGATTGCATCAGCTTCTGGCATCACAGATCTCCAGAATTCTGGAGAAATCCAGGGAAGACCTGCAGGATCACCGGAGTCTGATGAAAAAAAATCATGACGGGACCGGTGGTGAAGAGAAAGTGTTTAATCAGGTCAAAGGAAAGAAATATGAGTCCAGAAAGTCCCTGATGGTCAAAGAATTGATCCGGCAGTATAATCAGAATTTCGACGGATCTATGAACGATATCCAGACCATGGAGCAGATTCGCAATGATATGGGAACCATATCGAGAAATACCTATTATAAATATAAAAAAGAACTGGCCGGGGAATCTTTCTCCACTGAAGAATAATAAATTCTCTTATAATAATACGTAAACCTCCAAACTGATGCAAGACAAGTTTGATCAGTTTGGAGGTTTTTTTACGACACAAAATAGTATTCGACGGCTCATGTGGTCACAATTGGATAAGATCACCGTCGTCGGGAATCCAGATTCTGCCATGGTAGTATTGGTTTGCTTCCCGGCTGTAGAGCTCCCGCCGCTTTCCGTAAGTTCCGTCTTCCGTATGCCAGAGGATCAGATTTTTCACGTGATTTCTCTCAGCCTTCTGCGCAGCTTCTTTTACTGTCTGATGACTGAACTGGTATGCGTGGTAGATAGGTTCTTCGTCATAAAGGCAGAAGGCTTCCTGAAGAAGCCAGTCCGCCTGGTCACAGTATTTCTCACCATTGGGACTTAAAGGTTCGTCCCCGGCAAATACAAGTCGGGTTCCGTCTTCCCATTGCATATGATAACCGTATTGTTTTGCCTTTGTGGATTCTATATCGAAAAATGTAAATCGATAATCAAGTATCTGCCTTTCCTCGTGATTAAAGACCGGAACAAAGAAGATTCTCCGGTCCAGATAATCCTGACTTCTCTTTTTCAGAATCATCCGGCAGACAGCCCTCATCTTATCCAGCACTTCACCATGTCCGTAGAGGTAAAAATTACCTTCATAGTCATCCAGTTCCAGATATTCCGCAACCATCCGTACAACCCAGACCATGCCGAGGAAATGATCCGTATGCTCATGGGATAAGAAAGCATGATGAAGCTTTCGCCAGTCCAGATGCATCTTGTCAAAGCATTGCAGAATCTCTGCACCACCGGTGCCATCTGTAAGAAAGAGTTCCCTTCCGTTGTCAAGGACACAGGATGTATTTACGTATTTTGAGACTGTGGCAGTTCCCGTTCCAAGTATGTATAAGTTTTTCATCATGGATTCTCCTAATAAAAGAGAGAAGGCGGAAGCGTTCTCTCTAACTTCTCTGTTAAATTACATTTCGTATTCTTCACGGATTCCATCAATAACAGGGTCTCTGTTTCCCTCATAAGAATGGACAAAGGATTCTGCCTGAGGAGCAGCAGCAATCGAGGGATTCTTTTTGATTTCAAAGGGAATGCTCTCGGTAAGGATGATCTGCCGGATCATCATATTGACTACTGCGGACAAGTTGGTCCCAAGTTCTTCGAGGATGGCCGATGCCTTTGCCTTGTCCTCTTCATTCACTCTTACCTGTAAAAAAGTATTTGCCATAATATCACCTCGTTTTGAAAATAAGCAATTAAGTGAAAGCTGAGATTATTATAGGACAACGTAGTGACAATATCAATACTATTATCTGTACATAATTTCATGAGATTTACAGGGATATTGTCATGAAGGGAAACTATCCTTCGATTCCTGCCTGTCTTATTGTCTTTTATTTAGAGAAAAATGCACAAAAAAGACTCAGATA
>CADBME010000452.1 GCA_902795715.1 uncultured Lachnospiraceae bacterium
CTGCGGCGACCACCGAGGCCAAAAAAGAGAAGCCCATGCTTTCCGCTGTCGATAAAAAGTGGGTTATGAACAGTCATTTTAAAGAATTTACGATCAAAGATAAAAATGCCTCTCCTTCCATCTATGTTACCATAGACGACAAAGAGGTCATTGCAGGCAGCGCAACAGAGAAAAAGGATAAAAACAAATTTACCATTTATCTCTATGCAAGAAAAAGCGGAAAGACCAAGGTCCATATTGTAGATTACACTACCGGGGAAACCCTTACCATGAAAGTCAGAGTTAATATTAAAAGTAATAAATATCTGACGGTAAGCAACTCCCGTGTGACCGTAAAAAAGGGAAAATCTAAAAAAATACATATCCGCGACAATCGAAATGACTATATTGAGGTCACTGCCCACTATCTTGAGAACTATGTAAAAACAGAGTGGGGAAAATGGGCGGATAACGGTAAGGAAATTGATCTGAAAATATCCCAGGGAAGCAATAAAGAGGTTAAAGAGACCTTTATTGTGATTAAGGATAAGGATAGTAAGGAATCGGAATTTATAGATGTTTATTTTGAGTAGCAGGAGTCAGTGACAGCTTCGCTATGTATCAGTTGTCGTGGATAATCCTGCCTGGCGGCTGTGATCAATGATGATTTTACGGGCGATTATCCATGAAGAAATTTCTCTTGTCTTCCATATCAAACAAGTGTATAATGAGGAACGTGTCAGGATCTTCGGGGCAGGGTGCGATTCCCGACCGGCGGTATGCGTCTGTTCGATAACAAATCGGCAAGATGCAAGCCCGCGAGCTTTCAGGAGCATGATCCGGTGAGAATCCGGAGCCGACGGTACAGTCCGGATGGAAGAAGATGAGACAGCAGCAGGAAGGCAGCTTGCTTTTGCCTTTGCTGGTGCTGTTTGTCATGATGTTTTGCCCGGAATCATCTGATGGTTCCGGGCTTTATTGATTATTGAGGGCGAGAGTATGCTGGAAGAAAAATATATGCGGAGAGCGATCGACCTGGCCGGAAGGGGGAGCGGAGCTGTCAATCCCAATCCCCTGGTGGGCGCGGTGATTGTCAGGGATGGCAGGATTCTCGGCGAAGGATGGCATGAAAGATATGGACAGCTCCATGCGGAGAGGAATGCCATCGCCCATGCAAAGGAAGCCGGTGAAGACCTTGAGGGCAGTACCATCTATGTAACATTGGAACCTTGCTGTCATTATGGCAAGACGCCTCCCTGCACGGAGGCAATCCTGGAGGAAAGAATTGCCAGGGTTGTGGTGGGGTCCGATGACCCTAACCCCCTGGTGGCCGGCAAGGGATTTGAGATTCTCCGAGAGAGAGGGGTGGAGGTTGTTCCCCACTACCTAAAGGAAGAATGTGACCGGCTAAATGGTGTATTTTTTCATTTTATCAGGACAAAAACTCCCTTTATCGCCATGAAGTATGCCATGACTTTGGATGGAAAGATCGCCTGCCATACCGGGGATTCCATGTGGGTTACCGGAGAGATTGCCAGAAATCATGTCCATCAGCTGCGAAACCACTATAGTGGAATCATGGCAGGAATAGGGACTGTTCTGGCGGATGATCCCATGCTCAACTGCCGGATGGAAGGGGGCAGAGATCCGGTCCGGATTATCGCAGACAGCAGGCTGAGGATTCCCCTGGACTCCAGGCTGGTAGAGACCGCCCGGGATCAGAGACTGATCATAGCCTGTCTGGATGAGGCAGATGAAGGGAAGAAGGAAGCATTGGCCAGCGCCGGAGTCGAATTGATTTCCACTCCAAAGGCCGATAAGGGATCCATTGATCTCAGGATTCTGATGGAAGAACTGGGGAAGGAAAAGATCGACGGCATTCTTCTGGAAGGAGGCGGCACTTTAAACGAAAGCTTTCTTCGGGAAGGTCTGGTCAATAAGGTCTATTGCTATCTTGCCCCTAAGATGTTCGGAGGGGCAGATGCCAGAACACCCGTGGAAGGAACCGGTGTGGATCTGGCAGCCCAGGCCTGGATGTTCAGAAGAACCGGCATGAAGGAGCTGGGTGAAGATCTGCTCCTGGAGTTCGAATTGCGGCAATAAGAGGAAGGAGAAATATGTTTACAGGTATTATCGAGGAGATCGGCGAAGTATCATCGATCAAAAAAGGTGCCGGTTCGGCGGTCATCACTATCCGGGCCAAAAAGGTCCTCGAGGACATGCACCTGGGAGATAGTGTGGCAGTGAATGGGATTTGCCTGACCACGGTTTCCATCGGAAGGAACACCTACAGTGCGGATGTGATGCACGAAACCCTTCGGCGGACTAATCTGGGCCAACTCAAAAGCGGCAGCCGGGTGAATCTGGAAAGGGCCATGGCAGCCGACGGAAGGTTCGGAGGCCATATGGTAGCCGGCCATATAGATGGAATCGGAACCATTTCCTCCATGACAAAAGATGACAATGCCATCTGGATCACGGTGGATACAGAGCCGGCTATATTAAAATACATTATAGAAAAAGGGTCTATTGCCATTGATGGAATCAGCCTGACAGTCGCTGCCGTCAGCAACAGGAACTTTTCCGTATCTGTCATTCCCCATACGGGGATTCATACCACCCTTCTTGACAAGAAACCCGGGGATACAGTAAATCTGGAGAATGACCTGATAGGGAAATATGTTGAGAAGCTCCTTTATTTGGGAGGCGGTCCTGAGACCGGGGCTGAGACAAAAAAGTCAAAGATCAGCATGGAATTTCTGGCGGAGCATGGATTTTGACGGATTCTATAAAGAGTAAATTACATTGCAGGAGGAGACAGAACAATGAGCAAATACACATTCAACAGCATCGATGAAGCGGTGGAGGCTATTCGGGCCGGCCGCATGATTCTTGCTGTGGATGATGAGGA
>CADBME010000453.1 GCA_902795715.1 uncultured Lachnospiraceae bacterium
ACATTCAAGGTCAGAAGCCGTCGGTATCGCAACCGCCGTATTGGTGAGTTTTTGAAAGAATTACATCTGACAGAGGGAAGGAATACGGGATTCAAGAAGATTCTTGAAGCGTTAAAAAAGAATGGATCTCCATTGCCTGAGTTTGAAACAGATGAATATCATGATTATTTTATTACTCGGTTGTTTGTCAGGGAAGGGTTCTATGATTATCAGAAAGAAAATGATGAAGATCAGAAAGACGCCCAGAGTGCCATTGGCACTCTGAATGGCACTCTGAATAATATTGAAGATAAGAAACAACGGATAAAAGAGTTGATTTGTTCCAATCCGAAGATTACAAGGAAAGAAATGTCTAAGGAACTTGAAATGAGTGAACGTTCTATTCAGAGATTATTGAATACAATGCCTGAAATCCAATTTACAGGAGGGGGAAGAAGTGGCCATTGGGAAATAAAATAATAATAACTGATGGATAAATATGTTAGAATGATAATAAATTATCTAGTTGAAATAATGCAGCTGTTTTTTATTACAATAATAGTTAAGAGTTGCCCATTTGTCGGGCAACTCATTACATTACTTATAGAAACTCGGGAATTGTATTCCAGGTTAATGCGGCAGGTTTTCGAGGATTAGGATTTGAAAGGTAGAATCGGTTAAAATGAAACAAGAAGATATTTGCCGAATGGCTCATGACATTGTTGATCGATGTGCTGTTGAGAATGATTATATAGAGTATAAAAAATCAGTGTCTTTTCAGGATAAAATTCTGAAGACAGCCTGTGCATATGCCAACAACTATATGAATCGGGAAATTGGTCTTATTTTTATTGGTGTAGAAGAAGTCGATGATAAAGAGAGTGGAGAGAAAGCTGTTCCTGTCCGTCCGATATCTGGAATAGATGAAGCCCAGATAGAAAGCACGGAGAACACACTGAAATCCCTTATGTCTCACATTCATCCAAAACCTGATTATAAATTGATACAAGATACGATTGATGATAGGATATATATTATTGTTGCCATTGAACCTGGTACTGATGGCCCCTATGAGACTAGCCAAATAGCAGAAAAAGATAAGAAGATAAGATTAAAAGCCGGACGGTATATACGAGTGAGGCGTGATAGTCGTAAGCCGAATAAACGGGAAGAGTTCGAACTTTTGAAGAAGTTTGCAGATTATCATTTTTCATCAGAACTGAATGACACTGCCACTCTGGATGATTTGAATTATGAGTACATGAAGGAATATCTGGTGCGTACACAGGCGGCTCCTGATATGCGGGAACTGTCTAAACTAGATATGGCACGGTCTATGGGATTGATTGCTGAAAGCGAATATGGCGGATACCGTGCCAGGAACTTTGCGGTGTTAATGTTTTCGGACAGGCCTTCAGATTATATTCCATATGCTTATGTTGAAATCATCAGGGAAGCCATCGGAACAGACAAAATGGAATCAAAGATTTTTGACGGTCCAATCTGGATCCAGGCCCAGCAGGTTATCCGATATTTCAAGAATGAAATTGAGGCCTCTTACAATGTGAGGGACAGTGTGACTAATGAAACGCACATCGTATATAACTGGCCGGAGATTATGTTCTCTGAGATAGCCATAAATTGTATTCTGCATAAGGAATATTCCCGAGGAAATTATGTTGGAATTTACTGGTATAGAGACCATTTGACGTTCATTAATCATAATCGTCCCCTTCCGCCTGTCACGATACAGGATTTAAATGAGAAGACAGAATTTGCTGACAGACAATATCTTAATAAAGAATTAAAGGATATGTTTTTTGCACTCAATCTTATCCAGTCATATGGTTCAGGAATCCGTAGGGCAAAGAGGGCCATGGCGGATAATCACTCTCCGGTGCTTGTATTTGAACCGAAAGATGAAGATGAAAAAGATTATACCCAGGTTACTGCTTATATCAATGAGGAGTTTGCTGCTATACGACAAGAGGAAAAAGAGGAGACTAACACTACCCAAAAGACTACCCAAAAAACTACCCAAAAGACAAGGGATATTATCCTTC
>CADBME010000454.1 GCA_902795715.1 uncultured Lachnospiraceae bacterium
ATCGGAAAGATCATCCTCATACCGATCATGCTTGCGCTGACGCTGATCCAGTGGGCCGGGATCTTCCTGAACAGTATTTCCGGGGTGATTTTGGGAATCCTGGCATTCATCTTCGTTCTGACCGGAATAGCCAGTCTGGTCTTCGGACTGGCCTCCGGGCCGGAGGCATTTAAGATGATTGTCGCCGGATTCGTGATCTTCATGGTTCCGGTTATCGGGGAATGGTTCGTGGGCATGATAACCGTGGCGAATGCCGGGTTGCGTGATTTTATCAGGTCTTGAACCGGAAAAACGAATAGAGAAGAGCTGTACTGCTCTTTACAGTTAAGCCGTCCTGTTAATTACAGTGGCGGTTTTTCTAACGTGGGAAATACCAACAAACTGAAGTAAACAAGAGGAAACTAATTGAAAAGCAGGACAAACTATGATATTGTATATTCGTTGACTTGTACGCTTTATCATGGGGTGTAGATATGAATACTGAGAATAATGAAAAATGGATCGGCATAGAAGAGGCCGCAGATTATTTGGGGGTAAAGCCATCTACTCTGCGAGATTGGATAAAGAAAGAGAAGGACATTCCGGCAAGGAAGATTGGAAAGCAGTGGAAATTCAAATGCTCTGAGCTAGATGCCTGGGTAAAAAGCGGCAGAAGTGCGTTATAAACCTACTGCCAAAAATAAGATGAAAGGTCAGAATTAAGCTATGAGTGCATTTGATTCAAAAGAAAAGTACTATATTTCCTTGTTTACCGGAGCCGGTGGCCTTGATATTGGCTTTAATGAAGCTGGATTTAAGGGCTTGCTGGCATCAGATATCATGGTCCAAGCTAAAGACACCTTCAATTGCAATTATCCAGATGAGCCATATCTTCTTGAAGATATAAGGACACTGTCAATTGCTGAGATCAGAAAATATGTTGGTGATAAAAAAGTGTCCGTGATAATCGGCGGACCACCTTGCCAAGGGTTCTCCAATATGGGGAACAAGAATTCCGCTGATCCCAGAAATATGCTTTTTGAGAGCTATGTGAAGATCGTTGACGCAATCAAACCGACATGCTTTTTATTTGAGAACGTCAAAGGTCTTAGAACCATGTTCGAAGGAAGGTATTTCAAGAAGGTTATCGAGGGCTTTTTGTCGATCGGATATAATCTGCATTATGCTTTAGTAGACACCTCTAACTACGGGGTCCCGCAGAAGCGTGAAAGAATCATTATTTTTGGGACTCTACTTGACAAACCATTCCTTTTCCCGGCTTTTAATGCAGACTCTTTCGGAAGAATAAAAGCTTATAAAAACGTTGGAGAAGCCATAAATGACCTTGTTGATAAGGGTGAAGAAGTCCCTAATCATATCGCCCTTAATCATTCCGACATTGTGGTAAGGAGATATGAGTTAATTCCGGAAGGTGGAAAGCTCCCTAAGCCTGAGTTTCTACCAGAAGACATTCGCCGGAAGAACTTTGGAAACACCTATACAAGACTGAGCAGAAACGAAGTATCTTCAACTATAGTGCCCGGGAACAATGCCCTGCCTGTTCATCCGACGTTGAACAGAAGCCTTACTCCAAGAGAAGCGGCACGTATTCAGACTTTCCCTGATGATTATATCTTTATGGGAGATAGACGTTCTCAGTGTATCCAGGTCGGAAATGCAGTGCCTCCACTTATGGCCGCCAAATTGGCTCATTGTGTTGATATGTATATCGATGGAATTGAGTACGACGGAATTCAGCCAGACCAGTCTTTCTACGTTAATGCTGACAATGATTTTTCCGGAATTCAAAGCAAGGCCAAGAGGGCTACCTTAAAATTCGGGGATCTGTTTAGTGGCGCTGGCGGTTTCACTAGAGGGCTAGAGCAAGCAGGACTAGAGTGTGTTTTGGGTGCCGAATGGAACGATTATGCTGTAGAAGCATATCGGAAAAACTTCGGGCATGAATGTTTGCAGATAGATCTTTCCACAGAAGAGAATCAGGAACTTGTTGCAAAGCGCTTAAAGGATGCACACGTTGATCTTGTCGTTGGCGGTCCTCCTTGTCAGGGCTTCTCAATTTTTGGCAATAGGCGTTTTGTTAATACTAAGAGTTGGGATGTTTCTCAGGATCAAAGGAACAACCTTGTGTTTGCCTTTGCCAATATCGTTGTTAAATCAGAAGCTCCGTGGTTCATTATGGAAAATGTCCCGGCTATTCTATCTGCCCGTAATGGGGAGTATGTAAAAGCCGTCGAGGATTTCTTTAATGAGAACGGCTATCGCACTGAGCATCGTGTCTTGAATGCGGCTGACTATGGCGCACCTCAGTTGAGACATAGATTTATTCTGATTGGAACAAAGACTGATCTTGCATTCCCTTGGCCTAAGCCAAAGTATTATGAGAATCCTGAGTCCTGGCAGTTACCATATCGTACCGTAGATGAAGTGATTGCGGACTTGGCAGATGAAAGCACTTACGGGAAATATAAAAATCATCAACCGCCAAAGCATAACAAGGTTGTAACCGAAAGGTTCTCATATATTCAAGAAGGAAAGAAAATGGATGTGGATGCTCTTCCTGAGCATCTTAAACTGGGGTCGAAAACAGGCAAGCCGGTGGCGAATTTCAGCCATGTGTTCTATAGACTGGACAGAAAAAAACCTGCACCTACCATTGTCCCCGGGCATAACGCACTTCCAGTGCATCCTACACTGAATCGTACACTGACAGTCAGAGAAGCGGCGCGCATTCAGACTTTCCCGGATGAATTTGAGTTTGTTGGACCTATCATCAACCAGTGCTTGCAAGTGGGTAATGCATTCCCCTGTATTGTAGGTCAGATGCTTGGCGATAGGCTTAGAACAATCGTCAATAAAGAATGGGATGCAGAAAGCATGACCAGACTTGCGAAGAAGTCTATGTTGAAGGAGTAGTGTGCCATGTCGCTGAATCATCATATCTTAGCAAAGACAACGACAGATGCCGTGCTGATGAAGTTCAAAACTGTTGAATGGAATTACGCAAATGGAAACGGCAAAGACTTTTACCGTGTCGGAACTAGCGCAGAGTTTCCTTCTCCGGACGCTGCTTTCTATGATCCAACCAATAAAGTGATTGCGTCGTTTGAGTTCAAGCCGCCGACAGAGACAAAGCGAGGCATCCTTACTGGGGTAGGCCAAAGCATTGCTTATCTACAGAATTGCAATATTTCCTTCTTGGTCGCACCAATGCGATTAGAAGATTTTGATATTGGCAGTTATCTGAAGGATTTGTATGCGAATCAGATCGTTGGCAAGATTCCGAATGGACTGATCTTATACGAAAACAATGCGCCGGCAAACGTATCTTTGGCGCATGGTGTGGATCTGGTTTCTGAAAACACGGCCAAGAACCGTGTTCCAGAATCAGATAGATTCTGGGCTAAGCATCAAGATTTGCCGATACCTTTATTCCATCTCATTCTGCATTATTACTATTTGGCCAGGACGAGCAGAGCGAATACAGGAGATCCGTTTGCAGCGTGTTTTAAGAAAGAGTTTATAACGGAATCAGTGCTAGAGGATTTCCTCCCCAAGGAGTTTATCCTGGATCTTTCAGGGACTCCAATAAAGACAGTAGCAGGAACAAAAAATATCGTTCATCTGGAAAAGATACTTAACTCTGCAAGAAAGCAAGCCCAGCAGAACAGGCTTCTTGCTTATGACAGGGTCTTTAAGGCAATTGACACAACGTTTGTTGGCGACAACTACTTCAATTCAATAAGGAAAAACTATCTTTCCTTTATGAAGCACATACAAGTGATAGATTCCGAAAACACACTTACCGATAAAGGTTTTACTCTTTATCATCTTGGCCTTGTAAATGGGCCGACAAGTAAAGTGTTTATTGATTATTTCACTCGTGAAGTGTTAACCACAGGCCATCATTTGGATTTAATTCTTGATATTGATACACTGAGACAAAAGCACAGTGATTGGTCGATAGATCAAGTACTAGGCCAGATGGAAGGCGATTATGAGGACAAGGGCTTTATAAAACGTAATCCCAATCGACAGCAGGCAGAACAGAGTAATGTGGGTTTTCTTAAGTATGAAAGAATTCTCTGGAATGCATTAGGCCTTGTTGATAATAGTGGGACCATCCAATGGAAAAAGATCACAGAAATATGCTCGCTTCCTGATTTGCAGTAATAGAATGCGAAGAAAGATCATAGGTTAAAAATGGCTGATGTACATTCTCCTGAAAAGCGAAGCTATAACATGTCTCGCATTCGAAGCAAGAATACAAAACCAGAAGAAACGGTTAGAAAGAATCTCTTCGCGCGAGGGTTTCGCTATCGGAAGAATGTAAAATCTCTGCCTGGATGCCCAGATATCGTTTTGCCGAAATACAAAACAGTCATCTTTGTTCAAGGCTGTTTCTGGCATATGCACGACTGCGGAAGATTCCAATGGCCTGAAACGAATCAGGAATACTGGCAGCCGAAAATACTACGAAACGTTGAACGTGATCGATTGAATAGTACACAGCTTCAAGTTTTGGGATGGAAAGTGCTAACCGTATGGGAATGTGAGCTGACAAAAAAGAATATCGAAGGGACTATGAATCGTATCACGAAAGAAATACGAAACAGGTGAGCAAAACAAAGGCTCTCAGCTGAAAAGTTGAGGGCTTTTGTTTTGCCCATTGAACAGGATCGTTCGCGCGGCGATCCTGTGAAAACCGAATATGGCAAAGACCAAGGCGCCGCCCTGGTCGAGCCAGAT
>CADBME010000455.1 GCA_902795715.1 uncultured Lachnospiraceae bacterium
TTCCATCCCAAAACAGACCTGGCTTTCGCCGGATTACCCAACAGATTATCTACATCTGTCGGACGGAACCATTGCGGATTTACACACACCAGCATTTTACCCGTCGCAATGTCATAGCCTTTTTCATCTAGCCCGATTCCTTTCCAGCGCAGGGTAATGCCATTGATTGCAAACGCTTTTTCTGTAAACTCCCGGACCGTGTGCTGCTCGCCGGTCGCAATGACAAAGTCGTCCGGTTTCTCCTGTTGCAGCATCAGCCACATGCATTCCACGTAATCTTTAGCATAGCCCCAGTCACGCAGACTGTCCAGATTACCCAATTCCAGATGATCCTGCAATCCTTCCGCGATGCGGCCTGCCGCCAGGGTAATTTTTCTTGTAACAAAAGTTTCCCCCCGCCGCTCCGATTCATGGTTGAACAGAATCCCGTTACAGGCAAACATACCGTATGCTTCCCGGTATTCTTTAGTGATCCAGAACCCGTACAGTTTGGCAGCCGCATAGGGTGAATAAGGATGGAAAGGCGTAGTTTCAGACTGCGGTATTTCTTCTGCCCTGCCGAAAAGTTCAGAAGTGGAAGCCTGATATATTTTTATTTTGTCCGCCAGACCAAGAATGCGCACCGCTTCCAAAACACGTAACGTTCCCAGCGCATCCACATCCCCGGAATATTCCGGCACCTCAAAGGAAACCTGTACCTGACTCTGTGCCGCCAGGTTATATATTTCATCCGGTTTTACCAGATTGATTATACGGATTAAAGAAGAAGAATCCGTAAGATCTCCGCTGTGCAGGGTAATCTTATCCAACAGGTGTTCAATCCGGTCCGTATTGGAAAGAGACGAACGACGACAGATTCCATGTACTTCGTACCCCTTTTCCAGCAAAAGTTCTGCAAGATATGAACCATCCTGGCCTGTGATGCCTGTAATTAAAGCGATTCGGGACATGTTTTCACTCTCCGTTATTTACATACTGAAAAAATAGGCGACTTAAACCAAACTCATTAACTTTTCTTTCAATGTTAAAAATTTATCATACACATAATCAACTGTACCCGGCAACAGTTTTACCTGCGAAAGAAAAGCTTCATACAGTTTTTCATTCGTGTTTAGCTCGCACACTTTTTGAATAACTGCATCGTTATTCTCTTTGTTTCCCATTTTCCACAATAGAACGGCGCCCGGATTTACAATGCCGGGTTCAGGATTTGAGTCGGCCCCTGCATATATGGGGATACTCCCACCCAAAAACGCCTGAAACAGTTTTTCTGTAACATAATTTGGAGTATCAAAGTTTTCCGGACAGATTGTAAATTTGCAGTTATTCAGAAAAGCTATTTTATTGTCATTATATTTTTCCCACAAAATATCTGTATTGTTTTTCCATTTTCCAGCAGACAGAATATTAATTCTGTCTTTTAATGGTTCATAAATGGAATTACGTACGTGCCACTTGTCATGCCGGGCAATGATCGAACACTCATACTTCCCGGAATTCCGCACATGATTAATATAATCAACCCGTTTCGCAATTGTATCTTTATCCAAAACAGGGTCAAACACATACAACAGCCATAAAGGGAACCTTAAGTAGTTTAATTCGCTCCTTTGCGCAAAACCCATGGACAGGCCCACATAGTCAAGACAATAATCAGCATAATCTGAATATAATCCAAACTTCTCATCCAGATTTTCCCCGGAAAAAAATATATCCTTTTTACTTGCATACTTTGACACGCAGTTTTTATCGCCAAAGACTGAAAACACATTTATATGCTTTATATCAGTATTGTTTTTAATAAACAAGTATAGCCAGTCCTTGTTACAATTACAAATTTCAGGATCACAAGACCACCAGTTAATAAAAGTGACCCTGTTATCCGATGTTGTAATCGACCTTAAAGGAGAACCGTCCTTCCCCCGTTTTGTATTTGTTCTCTTTTCCTGTATACGTCTCCTGATTATAGTGGCATAATTCTTCATCTGTTCCTGTTCACGGACTCTGCCGGTATTTGTTAAATGAATGCGCCTGCGCACTGTCACCTGCGGCAGCTGCAGAATTTTCAACCCGGATTTTCGTAACCGGAACATCCAGTCAACTACTTCCCCGCTTTTCAAACCGGTATCAAAAAAACCTACCTTCAATAAAGCTTCTTTTTTCCCAAAACATCCTGCCATCGAACCAAGGAAAGGAGTTCCTTTTACGGCAAGTCCACGGGTCTGTTCTGCGTCCAGTTCTTCAGAAACGAACTCTTCTGCCATCCCAAAAGCCACCGCAACCCCATCATTTTGCAAAAGCCCCTGATATAATAATTCAATAGAGCCCGGCACCAGCATATCATCGGCATCCAAAAACAGCAAATACTCCCCTTTGGCTTCCCTCATTCCATAGTTACGCGCTGCTGCCGCGCCCTGGTGGCTTTGATGTAAAAGTTTAAGACCGGAGCCTTCCAGTCGTTCTACGCTACCGTCCGTAGAGCCATCATCAATCACAATGATTTCTGTTGATAAGGGAACACTTGTCTGTTGTTTTCTTACTGAAGTAACTGCCTGTGCCAGATAGGAACCGGCATTATAGCTGGGAATAATAACAGACAATCTCATTTTTCAGCCCCCACATCCAAAAAACTATCCGTTGTAAGTTTCACTCCTGTTTTTTAACTATTTTCTTAGCCTTTTAATTTTTCTAAAGGCTTCAACTGCCAGTTTTTGTATATCCGAACTTTGAAGTGCTTTTCTGGCATTCGAAACATTCGAATCATGAACTCTGCGTAAATACAGAATCTCATTTACACAATGTTCTATATCAATATTTGAAAACTTAAGACGGAAGAGCCAGTCCGTATCTTCTCCATATTCCATCGTTTCGTCGTATAAGCCGATTTCGTCAAACAGCCTGGCGTCTATCAATGCTGTTGGCAGACACCATTTCCCGACGGTCTGCAAGAGATCTTGCTGCCGGCAGTCAAGCTTGTCTTCCGGAATATCAGTAAAGTTACAAAAAGCTGTAAAAACAATGCGACATCCAGGGTGATTTCGTAAATAATCTGTCTGTTTTTGCAGTTTATCCGCTTCCCACAAGTCATCTGAATCAAGTGAAGCAATCCATTTCCCTTTAACTGCTTTAATCGCAGTATTACGCGCTTTGGAAACACCCGCATGTTCCTGATAGATATAACGGATTCCCTGGTAATTCTCCACAATTTCCCTGGTATTATCCGTAGAACCGTCATCCACAACGATGACCTCATAGTCCTTAAAGGACTGCCGCTGTATGCTGTCCAATGCACCTTTAATGAAATGTGCACGATTATAAGTTACCACAATTACGGAAATCAAGGGAGCCATATTTTATCTCCATTAACAATAAAAAAGATTTCTAACCTATTTATCAGAACTCCTGCTGATCATGATTTTGTCAATTTCACCCAACACCGTTTTAATGTATAAATAAAACCATATTTCTGCAAATAATAAAATCCTCTCTGCAGTTTTTTCAAAATAAGTATGAATGCTTTCCTGATTTTAGAAAAGAAAGCCGCTTCATGTTTACAAGTCTGCTTTCCAGACAGATTATCATATATGATTTCCTCATAAAACGGCGACCGCCTTGCATAACTCCAAAATACCGTGCCAAAAGCACAGCCAGGAGTATTCCATGGTTTAATATGTGTTGTATAATGAATAATCAGCGGATTATTTGCAGCCTGTAAATACGCTTCTGTCACTCTGTTAGAAGAATATTCCGTGACTGCTTTAAACAGATAATATTGAAAGTTAAATCGTTCTGAAATAAATTTGACATTATTTTTAAATATAAAATTTAATACATCCTGGTCAACCGCAGGCAACACAGAAAACAAAAGAGACTGTATCATCCTTGAAAAATATTCTTGCCGGTCAATTGCGCGATTGTTAAATAACAACACACCCGCATTGAAATATTCCTGAAGATTATCTATCCTGAGGTCATTATTAATAAACACGACCTGTTTTTTTAAAAAAACGGATTCCGGGTACAAGCTGTACGCTAAATGAACCGTATCTTTTACAGCAATCAGTTTCTTGCCGTCAAAGGGTATGTCAAATAACTCATCAATATTAGCCTGAAAAATCATGTCTGAATCACATTTCAAAACACGCTCATAACCAGGCATAAGAAGAGGAATCAGCAGATCATAAAACGTTGCAACGCACCAGTTTTGGGAAGAAATTTTACTTTTCAGATTTCCCAAAAACACCTCAGCATACGTTTTAACACTAATAAACCGGATTACCATATTAACCGGCATAAGGCCTTTTAATATCTTTTGTTTTTCTTTTGAAAGAATATCATGTAAAACGATGATTTCATACCGTTTATCAGGACTCACATGATCAATCAGAGACAGCAGCGCCACGGAAAAATATTTCGCATATTTTTCATCAAATGAAAACACAAGTGTTTTCGTACCATCTTGAGCTCCAGTCGGCTGAATCGTTATTTTTCCCTCTTTCTGTTCTATGTCTTTAACAATCTCCAGGTAACCTTTAAACCATGATTGACTGAAAAGATCATCCCCAAAAACGGTAAGATACTCACTCCATCCACGATACATTAGATTTTTTATATTCTCTTCGTACCTGGTTCCGATTGATTTTTTATAATAATATATAGCGTCACCTATACAGGTTGACAACGTTTTACGTTTTATATGATCATCTGCATCCTTAAAAAGATTCCAGATAATCTCGAAAGATTGGAAATGAACGTCAAAATTGGCCAGTCTGATATCACTTCCGTCTAACGATGATGGGTTGTTAACAGTATGATATATCCACAATTCGCGCACCGTTACAACTCTTTCAGCTTTGTAAATGACAGCAAAATAAAAAGACCGGTCTTCTGCGCATATTAATGAATCAAAACGGATATCATTCTCTATCAAAAATGACCGTAAGTATATTTTATTCCATGGTACAACATTACCAAAAATCAACTCGTCCGGATCCTTATGAATATTAGCTAATCTGAAATATTCATCTTGCTTTCCTGGGTAGGCTGCCTGCCGGCACGCAACATACTTGCCATTTTTACTGTTTACATTATAATGCATACACGCGCATACTTCTGCATCGTTGTCCTTAGCAAGCCTGTACCATTTTTCATAAGCGCCTTCATCAATCCAGTCATCCGCATCCAGGAAATGAATAAACTCACCCCTGGCTGAATCAATCCCCGTATTTCTCGCTGCCCCGGCAAACAAATGATGCTGTGACAATACCCTGATTCTCGCATCTTTGTTTTTATACTCGTTTAGTATAGCAAGCGAACCATCCGAAGAACCATCATCAACACAAACAATTTCAATGTTTTTTAACGTTGAACCGGTTACTGAATCCAGACATCTGCGAATATATTTTTCTGCGTTAAATACCGGTATTACTACCGATATCAGCGGCTGATCAGAAAGTATAGGCAGTCTGTACATTTTTTCCTCAATTCCGCCTCTTTATAAGGCCTGAAAATATAAGGGATTTTATAACATAATAAAATGCACCTGGAAAACGTAACAGCAGATAAAAAGCGCTTCGTGCTTTAAAACTGCCATTTTTTAACTGTATATCCTGACTATTTAACCACTTGGAAACATCTTGCAGCACAAACAAATCTTCATCATTATTGACAAGAAAAACTGCATACTGCAAAGCTGTTGACGCGATCTCACGATTCACAATATCAAGCATATCCGGGTGCTTTTTCTTAATGAACAGGTAGCGTTTTCTCCTTTGGATATATAACCACTTGTAATCATCACCTGTACGATATCCAACATCTGTAATGCTTCCTCTTCTCCTTCTTTTATAATAAAGAACATCATGCAGTATCGCTATTCTGACGGCCCGGTCTATTACCTCATGAAGCACAGCGGCATCTTCATAAATTTCCCCTTCGGGAAATAAAACACCATCCCATAATTCTTTTTTATAAATCTTATTCCAAACCTCTGGAGCAATCTTTCCGGTAAGGCGCTCCCTTAGGACAATTTCCATAGGGTAAACACCTTCTTCTAATTGAGACCGGTTAACAGAATTTTTATTAACATCGCCATTAGCATAGACGTAGTCAAAAATAGCCATCTGTACCTGATTATTATTTACGGCAGCAAAAGCTTTCTGACAAAAATCCTCTCCAACCCAGTCATCACTGTCTGCAAACATAATCCAACCGCCGCGTGCCATAGACAGTCCGACATTTCTCGCAACGCTTACGCCCCGGTTATTTTGATAATGATATTTTATCCGAGTATTCTTTGCTGCATAATCTTCACAAATTGCGGTTTCTGTTTCGTTCCCGCCATCATTAACCAGTATTATTTCATAATCAGAAAAAGTTTGCCGCAGAAGGCTGTCTAAACTGCGTTTGAGTTCTTTCTCCACATGATATACAGGTACAATGACTGATATGGCCGGTGATTTATCCATTTTCTGTCAATAATCCTCGTTTAAGTTGTATCCAGAATAATTTTACTTTCATCCAACCGATTATTAATACGACACGCGCATCCCCGGTTCCCCATTTTTCAATGAATAATCTGAGCCCCTCTTCTTTTTCCTCCAGGTTATTGTTCCACCATGAAAATGTCTGTCGCAAAAAAGTTTGCGTAATATTAGCGCTGGGATTTTTTAGTTCCAAAAACGCAGGTGAAAAAAGCCAATTTTATTAAATCGTATATTCCATAACAAGTTGATTATAAATTTAGTAACAGTACAATCCGCATTTAAATACACCCATAGCAAACGACACAAAAAATTCCTTTTTCTATTCAAGTTATAAGCATTATGATTACGTATGATTTCTTTATATTCATCGTTGTAAATGATATCAGATACAAAACTATCATCAAGTTTATGATTCATTTTAATTTGAACTATACAATTTGAAATCATCATGCTACATAAAATTTTTTTACGAATAATACTATTTGAAATCGCAATAAATTTAAGCTGCTCGTATACTTCTTTTTGCATTTCCCAATACTTTTTCCAATCCAAACAGTTGATTTTTGTTAATGACCCGGCTGACAATGAATCATAGTTATACGAACACTTATCTATAGTAATTACCTCATTAAAAGAATCAAGCAATTTCATCGAAAATAAAAAATCTTCAGCAAATGTTAATGTTTCCGAAAATATAATTTTTCCCTTACGAATCCTGTCTAATTCTATCAATTTATTCCAAGGGGCGCCAATAATAGGGTCTAACATCCATTTATCAATAAGTTGTATAACCCTTGTTCTGTCTAACTCCTCATTTCCAAGCGACACCTTCTCTATATAATCATTACATATTCTATTATAACCGCATAACACTAAGCATCCTTTCCTTTTATACCCATCCATTAAGTATTTTATATGATTCTTTTCTATGGTATCATCAGAATCTACAAAAA
>CADBME010000456.1 GCA_902795715.1 uncultured Lachnospiraceae bacterium
ATATAAAGAACTGGAAGAAAAGATTGCCGAATACGAAGCAATTCTTGCAGATGAGAAGCTTCTTTTAGGTGTAATCCGGGACGAGATCATCGCAATCCGGGACAAATTCGGCGATGAAAGAAGGACATCCATCGAGGCTGATATCGATGAAATCACGGATGAATCCCTTATCCCCAGAAAAGATACGGTCATCACCTACTCCGGTCTGGGATATATTAAGAGGATGGCTTCCGACCAGTTCCACAGTCAGAACCGGGGCGGAAAAGGAATCCGGGGCATGAATGTGATCGAGGATGATGTGATTGAAAACATTATCACTACCAATACCCATGATTACATTATGTTCTTTACCAATATGGGAAGAGTATACAGGAAGAAAGGATATGAGATTCCCGAGTCCGGCAGAGCGGCGAGGGGTGTCAATATCATCAACCTGATTCCCCTGCAGACCGGTGAAAAGATTACAGCCATCGTTCCTGTAGAAGAAACAGGAAAAGATCACTATATGATCATGGCTACAAGAAAAGGCATGATCAAGAAAACCAGATTTTCCGATTATGACAATATCAGGAAAAACGGTCTGATTGCCATATCACTCCGGGAGGATGACGAGCTGATCGAAGTACGTCAGGGAGTGGAGGAGGATGAAATCTTCCTGGCTACCCGCAGGGGAATGTGTATACATTTCAACCTGACCGATGTACGTCAGACAGGAAGAAGCTCCATCGGTGTAAAGGCGATCCGCCTGGATCCTTCTGATGAAGTAATCGGCATGCAGACAGGACAGGATGGCGATGATCTTCTTTTCGTAACCGAAAACGGTATGGGTAAAAGAACCCGGATGGGTGATTTCAGAAAACAGAGCCGGGGCGGAAAAGGTCTGATTGCTTACAAGATTACAAGAAAGACAGGAAATGTAATCGGCATGAAGGGAATTTTCCCTGACGATGAGATCATGCTTATCACCACAGAAGGAATCATTATTCAGATCAGAGGGGAAAATATATCCCTGATCGGAAGAAATACATCCGGAGTGAAACTGATGGACATCGATGCGGAAAATGACGTACACGTCGCAAGAGTAACAAAGGTAAGGCTTACCGAGGAGGAAAATCCGGAAGAGGAGACCGAAGAGTAGGAATTATCGGAAAAGGAATAAGAAATGAGCAGAACCATACATGTAGATCAGATTATTGAAGCTGTGCGGGAAATGTGCATGGAAGCAAATTATGATCTTGCAGATGATATGAAAGATGCTTTGAATCAGGCAGCCGGGAGGGAAGAAAGCCCTCTCGGCTGTAGAATTCTTGAACAGCTTCAGGAAAATCTTTCTATAGCATCTGCAGAGAAAATTCCCATTTGCCAGGATACAGGCATGGCTGTCATATTCTGCGAGATAGGACAGGACCTTCATATAGAAGGAGGATATATAGGTGATGCCCTGTGCCTGGGTGTAAAAAAAGGCTATGAAGAGGGATATCTCAGAAAGTCTGTTGTAAAGGATCCTTTTATAAGGGAAAATACCAGAGATAATACTCCTCCGGTCATTCATTATGAAATAGTTCCCGGTCAGAATCTGAAGATTACCCTGGCTCCCAAGGGTTTCGGCAGTGAAAACATGAGCAGGGTCTTTATGCTTAAGCCGGCGGACGGAATGGAAGGAGCCAAGCAGGCAATTATAGAGGCGGTAAAAGACGCGGGTCCCAATGCCTGTCCTCCCGTCGTCGTGGGCGTCGGTATCGGCGGAACATTTGAAAAAGCAGCCATCATGGCCAAGCAGGCCCTCACCAGACCGGTCGGCACATTTTCCGGAAAAGACCATATCCGGCAGATGGAGAAAGAAGTTCTGGAAGAAATCAACGGCCTGGGAATCGGACCGGCAGGACTGGGCGGACGGGTTACAGCCCTGGCTGTTCATATCAATACATATCCCACACATATAGCGGGACTGCCTGTAGCCGTCAATATGTGCTGTCATGTAAACAGGCATATATGCAGAGAATTATAAGGAGACCAAGATGAATTATTCCATGACACTGCCCTTAAGCCAGAAAGATATAGATTCCCTGCAGGCAGGCGATTATGTCATGCTTACAGGCGTTTTATACACGGCCAGGGATGCGGCCCATAAAAGACTGTACGAAGCAGCCCTCCATGGAAGGGAGCTGCCCGTGGATCCGGAGGGAATCACTGTCTATTACCTGGGACCCAGCCCTGCAAGGGACGGACAGGTTATAGGATCTGCAGGACCTACCACCAGCAGCAGAATGGATCGTTATACACCAACCATGCTCTCGCTGGGTATGAAAGGCATGATTGGAAAAGGAAAAAGATCCCCGGAAGTGATTGAAGCGATAAAAAAACACGGCGCAGTTTACTTTGCAGCAGTGGGAGGCGCGGGGGCACTTTTATCCAAATGTATCAAAAAATCGGAAATAGTTGCCTATGAAGATCTGGGGACGGAAGCCATCCGTCGTTTGGAAGTCGAAAACCTGCCGGTGATCGTAGTAATTGACAGAAATGGTAACAATCTTTATGAGACAGCAGCCCTGAAGTGGAAAAAATGACTTTATTCTTGACATTGACGGGTGATTTTGATAATATAATAGCGCACTTTGCGATTCGGCAAGGTGAAATTTAATATTTTCTATTTATTTAGGCATATGGAGAAGTACTCAAGTGGCTGAAGAGGCGCCCCTGCTAAGGGTGTAGATCGTTTGCGCGGTGCGAGGGTTCAAA
>CADBME010000457.1 GCA_902795715.1 uncultured Lachnospiraceae bacterium
ATATTTCACTGTTTCATGGTCATAATCAGGGTTGTAAATCAGATAATCCAGTGAGACTACGAACTTTGGCTTATATTCACCACCTCTGGACTCGACTTGTTCCTGAACCCATCTTTCATCAGCAGCTGTTAATCCTGTTGTAACGACTTTTTTCCCATCCAGTTCAATGGTTATTGTATTGCCGGACTTTATCGTATTGGTTTCAGAAGTGCTGATTTCAATTCCATCATCTATAACATAATCATATTCAAGCTCACGCATCGCATTATGGTCGCTAAAAAACTCCCACTCATCAGGATTCTCTAGAGCCATATCCATCTCACTGTCTCTTTCCCAATCCTGTCTGAACACATGGATGGATCCTATCTCCGACAAATCATCGATGTCCTTCATAGCATCCAGGACAAGGTGAGTTTTATACGGAAGGAAATCTTCTTGTATCCATTCAAGGAAGTCTTCATCGTACTCATCATACTCATCTATATCCAGCCAATCCATTTCGCTTAGTTTTTCATATAAATCTTCCGCCCTATCAGGATCTGCATAAACATCGAGCATTACTGGATATACTTCGGGCGGTATCAGATCTCCGTCCCCTATATCTGTACATCGAACGATGCGCGATGCTAACTCTGCTACAGTGGAAATGTCATCGTTTCTTTTCCGATCTTTTCCCTTAAGCACTCGACCTTTAACGGTATCAGGCAGATATCTATCATCCCATTCCCCAGTTTCCTCAAAACCAACATCTACCTCATCCCCGTTCTTCATCTTGATGGTAACAGTTACATAACTTGAGCTAGATGAGTTAGTAACAAAATCCCTCCTAATTTTCATGAGCTAACCTCCGGTTAGTAGAGTCTTTTGAAATCAATGAACTGAATAAGTTCACGCAATTCGTTGTCTGTATCATTATCTGCTATTACACCGAGATCTATTAAATGCTTCTCTTCATCAATATCAAGTTCTTTCAGTGCATTGTTGTATCTTTTTTTAGAAATAGCACGGCCAAAGCTTTCCAGAATAGAATCCCCGGATTTTGGTAACGTCTTCCAGCCTAAAAATGACTTCTGAATCATATCATCAAATTCTTTCAGCGATTCTGCATACGAAGCCTTTGTCTCAGCGGCAATCTCCTCTGCTGTTTTTCTTTTTGCCCCTATAATGACGCCCTGTTCCTCAAGATATTTGGAGAAAGACATGCCAAATAGTTCTTTAGATAAATTCTCTACTGTTTTTATTTTCAAATCAGGATTTGCAGCTTTTATATCCCCTACCTTCATGTCAGTGCCATTTGGATATCTTTTTTTCAGTTCAGCAATGACAGCATCCGGATCAACAGTTGCTTTTCTTCCTGCTTTTGCTTTGTATTCAAATCCATAGGCAGCCAGCATATCCTCCATAGACTTATAGCCTAACCACTGATAAAAACCTGACATCTTAGAGAACAAGTTGCTATGTTCTCTATTAAATGAACCTTCTATAACATGATTCGGGTAATATTCATTAAGACTGTTAATGGCATAATCCACTCTCTCCTTTATCAATTCAGGTTCCTCACCAGGATTTATTCCGCAGTTTTTTCTGATTTCAAAAACTGACGGGCCCTTTATAGTTTCAAAACCATATGCAAGAAGGAATTCATCGACAGATTCATAGCCTAGTTTCTTCGCCAGTTTTGAAGAATTTTCTCTTTGCTTAGAGCATAGAGCATCAAACGCATAGACTTTGTGTTCAGGATAAAATTGCTCAAGTTTTTCCAGTGTTCTGTCCAATATTCCCTTTTCACTATCTGTTAGAACGCTCTCGTCTCTTCTAATTATGTCCGCCATGTCTATGCCTCCTTCCTGATTATCTTTTCAGTTCCATCTAATAGAATCCCGATTTCATCAGTTCTGCCGGAAAACGCATTCTTCACCTTTTCAAAGTATTCAGTAAGCAGATTCGGATCGGCCTCAGTTCTAATATAGTTTATGCACTTTTTCAGCTGATCTGTTGCCTTATCTCCATGGAAAGATAATATCGCCTTTATGTCTGTCCCGAGGACTGTTTCCATCTCTTTTGAAATCACCAGAGCTTCCAGTTTCAGTCTTTCATTCAGGTCAATTCCGTCAGCTTCATCAGATCGAAGATATAACATCATTGCTGCTAACATTCCGAATCCTGCTTTATTGTCTTCCAAAATTGAGGATACAGCGTCCTGCTTGCCCGTTCTTATAAGGTCCTCGATTTCCTGAGAAGTATTAAATTTATCCCTTGTGCTATAGTTATATGCCTGCCTTTCGATTTCTAACTTCCATGATGCAGGCTCTACGTATTCCAATTGCCACGGGTCAAATACTCTCCCCCTAAGGCTCTTCAAACTCGAAGGGAGAACCACCTCTCTGATAGCGGTAAATTCAAATGCCTGACTATATATTTCCTCAAGTCCATCTGCAAACTCTACAGACTTTAGGCTTTGACAGGCATGGAACGCACTTGTTCCGATTATTCTGAGACTGGCAGGAAAGGCAACTGACACAAGCCCGGTTCTTTCAAAGGCGTTGTTTCCAATCACCTTCAGCGTATTCGGAAGGGCGATTGCTATAAGTTTGCTCTGATATAAAAACGCTTTGTCAGCAATGATCTCTACGCCGTCAGGAATCTCACAAGAAGAGCCGTTCCCAAGCATTGCGTAAAGAACCTTTCCGTCATAAGAAAGGATCATCGGCCCCACACTTCTCAGATTTCTGTTCTCCGGATCTATGGTAATAGATTCCACCGCTGCAGTCTTGTCAAATCCATTCTTAAAAGTCTCAGGAACCAGAGGCTCTCTGTAAAAATCTTCTTTATCAACTGACAAAAGCTTTTTTCCAATATGTAAAGACTTGAGCGGGCAGTCCTTAAATAAGCCTGAAGGTATTGTTTCAGCCATGTCAGGTATATTTATTTGCTCAAGACTCTCGCATCCGTCAAAGATCCCAGCGGGTATCTTTGAAAGATTATTTGACAGTTGTACCTTTTTAAGTTTTTTGCAAAAGCCAAATGCTTTTGATCTAATGGTCTCAACACTGTCCGGTATAATTATTTCCTCAATACTGTCACTACTCCAGAAGGCTTCCTTGCCGATAGTTTTTACGATCCCGCCATCTATCTCTTCAGGGATTGAGACAACAGATTCATTTCCGGAATACTTTACGATAGTAACCTCATTTTTTTTGCTCTTCTCATATTCAAGCCCACCGGCTTTACTTGCATTAATATTCTCCTTCTCCTGCTTCACAGAGAAACCGTAAGCATCAAAGAATTCAGCAGCATCGGAATATCCGATGTCCACTTTGCACGCCTCAATATCCTTCAGAATTTTTTCATATGTTTTTGTCTTAGGATTAATTATGCGGGAAGGCCACCTAGCTACCATTTCCGTTAATGCATAGTTGATCGTTTTCTTATGTTTTTCCGGGACCTTAAGTCTGACAGTGCCGTTTGGTCCTACTACAGGTTCAGGCGTAACATTTCCAAGAGAAGAATGCTTCATCAGGTAGTCATGCATCTGACTTTCCCATATTACAGC
>CADBME010000458.1 GCA_902795715.1 uncultured Lachnospiraceae bacterium
ATTCCCAGCAGCTTTCCGGCGTTACCGCCCAGGACAGCTTCTTTTTCCTCATCCGACAGATCAAGGCCCCGGATCCTGTCTGCATAATCTTTCTGATCCGCCCAGGGCGAGTCTGTCGCAAAGAGAATCTTATCAAAGCCATGCTTTCTTGCAATCCGGACAAAATCCTCATCGGAAAGATTCTGGGACCAGTGGGGATTCTTTTCCCTTTCCGACCGGGCTTCTATGGGGCCTAAAGAAAAAGCGGTATCGAACCAGACCGGTGCACCCGTCAGGTATTTTTCAACCTGGTCCCAGCATCCCCAGTTGCCGAAATGAGCCAGGACAAAGCGCTCCGGATTAACCTCCCTGAGAACCTTCAGTATCTGGCTTACAGAAGAGTAGTTGTGGTCATAAATACCGATGTCCATGCCGGCATGAATGATGGTAATCATCCCTTCCCGGGAAGCTGCATCCAGGATCCTCATGATCCGGATATCATCAAGGTCAACCCCCTGGTAGGCCGGATGCAGTTTGATTCCGCGGATGCCGGCATTTTTCAGGCGTTCTATTTCCGCCTGATAATGATCAAAATCAGGGTGAAGACCGCCGAATGGGATGATTCCCATAGCAAACAGGTCTTCCTTTTCGTTGATAAAAGATGAATTGATTTTTTCAACCTGCCGGATATCCGTCATGACAGGAAGATTAACAGAGTAATCAATTCCGGCTTCCCCCATGGATCGGACAAGCCCCTTCATGGAACCGTCTGTATATGGATGGATCAGGGCCTTGCCTGAGAGATGATCAACAACTTTGGCACTGATTTTTGCGGGGAAGGTATGGGTGTGAAAGTCTATTATCATAATACATTTACCTCAGCGTCCTCCTATCAGGTCCTCCTGCCAGGTCCCCCTATCGGTAGGATTTTGCCAGTTTATCAAAGTATTCCAGAGACCGTTCTACCCGTTCCGTGGGTACACAGTAGGAGATCCTTGTGTGACCGGGGCAGCCGAATCCTGTACCGGGAACGATCAGGAGGTTGTAGTCATTCTTGGCACGTTCGCAGAAGGCCAGGTCATCCTCGATGATGGTCCTGGGGAAAATATAGAAGGTTCCGCCGGGTTCTGCCACAGAGTAGCCCATGGACCGCAGGCCTTCTGTCAGGATGTTTTTGTTGGTCTGATAGATGGAAATGTCTGAGGTTTCCATTGCGCATTGGGCGCAGACTCTCTGAAAGAGTCCCGGTGCGCATACGTAACCGAGAGACCTTCCGGCGCCGGCAACGGCTGCGTAGACCAGCTCATGTTCTTCTACTTCATCCGGTACCAGGACATAGCCCATGCGTTCTCCGGGAAGGGAGAGGGATTTGGACCAGGAGTAGCAAACCAGTGTGTTCTTATAGTATTTGGTCAGATAGGGAACGTCCACCCCGTCAAATGCGATTTCCCGATAGGGTTCGTCGGAGAGCAGATAGATGGGATGGTGGTATTCTTTTGATTTGGCTTCCAGGATCTGAGCCAGTTTCTTTATGGTGTCCTCGGAGTAGACGCATCCGGAGGGATTGTTAGGGGAGTTGATAATAACGCCCTTGGTCTTTTCACTGATGGCTTCTTCAAAGGATTTGAAATCGATCTGGAAGGCTTCCGTATCCGCAGGAATCAGCTTCATGTGACAGCCGGCTCCTTCGATGAAGACCTTGTATTCAGGAAAATAAGGGGCAAATACGATATATTCGTCTCCGGGATTCCCCAGGCCGTAAAGACAGCAGCAGAGGGCGGCCGCTGCGCCGACTGTCATATAGAGGTTGTCCGGACCGAAAGAAGTGCCGAAACGTGTATTCAGTGAATCGGCGATCATTTTACGTGCGCCGGCATCTCCCTGGGCGCTGGTGTAACCGTGAAGGAGAATAGGATCCATTTCCTGGATCAGTTTGCAGGCGGTCTGGTTTACAATGGCCGGCGAGGGAACACTGGGGTTGCCTATGGAAAAGTCAAAGACATTCTCCGGGCCAACCTGGGCAGCCCGCATTTTACCAAATTCAAATAATTCTCTTATCACGGAACGTTGTGTTCCGAGTCCTACCATTCTTTCGTTCAAATTCAACATATGATCTCTCCGTTCTGCTTTTAATACTCTGTGGAGGCAAAGGATAATTCACCTCTATCAGCAAAAAAATAATTTTGCAGGAATAAGAGATAAACCTGCAAAATGATGATGTAAAAACAATTATTCCTAATGATAAAGCATGTACAGCATTCTGTCAACGAGTTGACAATGTGAAATATGTATGATAAATTATTTAAGGCACTTTAGCAGGAAAAAGATGAAAAGGAATAAAGATAGAAAGCAGTAAAGAATTAAACAGTCAAAGATATAATTGCTAATAAAGCCGCAGAAGAAAAGAATTAGATCACAATAAAAAAAGGAGAAAGAATTATGCCTGTTACGGATTTACTGGAAAGAAATCATAAACTGTACGGAGAAGAGGTGGCTCTTGTCGAACTGAATCCCTCCATGAAGGAGACCAGAAAAACCACATGGAAGGAGTACGATCTGGTACAGCAGACCGATAAGAATCCTTATCGCCGGGAGATTACCTGGGAGGTATTTGATGAGAAGGCCAACCGTGTGGCCAACATGCTTCTGAGCCGGGGAATCAAAAAGGGTGACCGCGTAGCCATCCTCATGTTCAACTGCCTGGAGTGGCTTCCCATCTATTTCGGTATTCTGAAAACAGGGGCGATCGCTGTTCCTTTTAACTTCCGTTTTGACGCCAGGGAGATCAAGTATTGTGCGGACCTGGCCGAGGTCCACATTATTTTCTTCGGTCCCCAGTTTATCGGCCGTATCGAGTCCATCGAGGAAGTGATCAGCAAGGGACGGCTTTTGATCTATGTGGGAGACGGATGCCCCACTTTTGCCGAGTCTTACAGAGAACTGGTTGCCGATTGCTCCAGTCAGGCTCCCCTGATCCGTCTGGAGGACAGCGACGACGCGGCTATTTATTTTTCATCCGGAACAACCGGCTTTCCCAAAGCCATTTTACATAATCACGAGAGCCTTCTGCAGGCTGCCCAGATGGAACAGAAGCACCATCTGACCAACCGCCAGGATACATTCCTCTGCATACCGCCACTTTACCATACCGGTGCCAAATTCCACTGGATGGGCAGTCTTTGCGCGGGAAGCAAGGCGGTCCTTCTTCAGGGAGCGACACCGGAAAGCATCCTTGACGCTGTTTCCATGGAGCATTGCACCATCGTCTGGCTCCTGGTGCCCTGGGCTCAGGATATCCTGGGATGTCTGGACCGTGGCGAACTTAAGCTGGAGGACTATGAGCTGGATCAGTGGAGACTCATGCATATCGGAGCTCAGCCGGTACCGCCGTCACTGATTCGCCATTGGAAAGAGTATTTCCCCCACCATCTCTATGACACCAACTATGGCCTTTCCGAATCCACCGGCCCGGGCTGTGTGCATCTGGGAGTGGAGAATATTCACAAGGTCGGCGCTATCGGTGTTCCCGGTTACCGCTGGTCCTGCAAGATTGTAGATGAAAATGGACAGGAAGTCACACAGGGTGATGTGGGCGAGCTTTGTGTCAAGGGTCCAGGCCTGATGACCTGCTATTATAATGATCCCGTGGCCACCGCAGAAACATTAAAAGACGGCTGGCTTTATACAGGGGATATGGCCATGCAGGATGAAGACGGTTTTATCTTCCTGGTTGACAGAAAGAAAGATGTCATCGTAAGCGGCGGTGAGAATATTTATCCGGTCCAGATTGAGGATTTCCTCAGAGGATTCCATAAGATTAAAGACGTGGCCGTTATCGGCCTTCCGGATCCCCGCCTTGGTGAGATTACCGGTGCCATCATTGAGATTAAAGAGGGGATGACCAGCACGGAAGAAGAGATCAATGACTTCTGCCACGAACTTCCCCGCTACAAACGTCCAAAGAAAATTATTTTCAGTGATGTTCCCAGAAATGCAACCGGCAAGATTGAGAAACCCAAGCTTCGCAAGATGTACGGGGCAGAACAGCTGGTTGCCCAGCAGAACAGAGCTTAAAGATCAGCTTTCTTTTTGATGGAGGCTGACAGTTCGGCAATTTTCCCTCCGATCGCAGCACACAGAAAGATCCAGAAGAGGAGTCTGGCCGGAAAGCATAAGAGCATAAGGACTGATACAGCCAGAGGCTTTTTAAGCTGGGCTCCAAGGGTTACGGATGTGACGGCACCGGCTGCGAAAACAAGATGATCTGCCGGATTGGCAAAGGCGAACATGGACAGGCCCATGCCCAGGCATACACAGGCAAAGATCAGCGGGAAAAAATGACCGCCCTTCATACCGAATCGGATGCAGAAGGCTGTCATGATCAGTTTTACAAAACAAATGCCGATCAGGAAAAGAGGAGCATAGCTGCCGTAACCGGTCATCAATTCGGCCATTTCTTCCTCACCGGAGAAAAGGACCATGGGAAGGACCAGACTCATGCAGCCTATGACCAGACCGCACAGGGTTTCTTTCATAATGACCGGAAGACAGGAAGCTATTTTCCCGGCAATCTTTTCTGCGTATTCAAAAAAGAGAAATGCAAGATATCCCGCCGGAATATACAAAAGCAGCATGACATAATCCACAGTCCGGATCGAGACTTCAGAAAAGCTGGGAAATCCGGTCATAGCCTTGCCAAAGAGTTTATTTAAGAGGAAAATGACAAGGAAGTTTGCTGCTGCAGCACTGGCATAGTATAAAAATTTAGAGGATCTGGACAGGTATGGAATGTCGGAAACGGTTTTTCCATACCTGTTTTTCTTGTCAATAATATCCGTCTGCAGATTCTCTTCCTCTACGCTTATGATACCAAAGAGAGGGGAATGGAAAAGATGACCCAGGGTCACGGCCTCCCCGATTTCAGAATAGAGGGCGGTGTGTTCTCTGGCATAAGTGACATTATCACCTATCCAGTAACAAAGAGCTGCGACAATTCCTGTGAGTCCCGCTTCCGGGCCGACACTGGCTCCGAATACCAGGGGCAAAAAAGCACAGACCAGCATGGAGAACATGGGGTGATAATCATAGTGCTTATTCTTTTTTATTTTGCCCATGACCACCGGGAGCTCTTCCGGGTAATCACCAAAGTATTTATGGAAAATGCCGCAGATCAGCCCTCCCATCATGCACAGGGGGATGACTATCAGTTTTATGCCGGTTTTATCAGAGATGGTATTCCATACCAGTCCTGTAAAGAGGGAAACGGCTTTCAAAAAACACCAGATGACAATTCCGGTAAATCCGCCAAGAAGAAGAGTGAGAAGGATCATTTTTAATTGATTGGATATCTTTTCTGTCATATATTTTTCCTTTCCCTGAGAGCAAGGTAAAATCCGGATTGACCTTCTTTCTGATCCTGATATCTTTTGACTTTTACATCATCTGTATCAGACAAGAAAAATCCCCTGCGGCCCTGATTTCAGAGAGAAAAGAGCCGCAAAGGATTTTTCAAATGAAGGTTAGTATTTCGGAGTTAATTCGTCTATGCCTTTTTTCATCGCTTCTGCAGCCATTGCAAGGACAATCATATTGATACCGGATTCTATAAAGTAGATAGCGATCAGGTAGCCGGTTGCCATGGCCGCAAACTGAGTATGAATCAGAGAATAAATACCGAGACCAATACTGATGATACCGAAAATAGCCTGCAGAAGCCAGAACCTTTTGATTTTTCTCAGTTCAATAGCAAGTCTGAATGTCAAAACTCCCTGAATGATGAACCAGAAGGCTACTAATACAAGCAGAATCAAGTCAAAGATCAGAGTCGTTCCGGGTTTTACAAAAGAGACCACACCGACGGCTACAGCAAGTATGCTGATGATGATTTCAGATATTGTAGATTTTTTCTGTAAGGCTTTGGCGATTCCGGCAATGCCGTAAATTAGGAAAAGCAAACCAATATAGATTCCGACTGCCATAAAAGTTTCAACAGGAGTAAAGAGACAGGCCACGCCGGCAAGAACCAGAAGAATTCCGGCAATAAAAGTAAAAGCTACCATAAATAATCATCCCTCCTCTAATAACATTTACTTAGTATGGAAATCATTTTCCTCATTATACTACAGTTTTTAATGTTTTTCGACATAATAGTGAGTAATAATGTATGATTTCATGGCCAAATACTTATTTCAAAGATCATTTTCAAAGTCATTTTCATAGAAAAAAGGGCTGGAGCTTTTCCGATAAAGCCCAGCCCTTAAATGCAATTGATGTTAGATGATCAGTCGTCGGCCAGAGCTGTTTTCTGCTCAACCTCAATCTTCTTGGTGTAGCATGCGAAGCATTCATCCACAATCTGCTTATCCGGTTTCGGTGTAAAGAGACTTACGACCGGTACGATGACCAGACCGGCCATCATGGCGATGGCACCGCAGTTGATCGGAGACTGCATAATAGGAGGAAGGATATGAGTAATCAGTCCAAGATTGCCCAGCATATCGATGATCATCAGAACC
>CADBME010000459.1 GCA_902795715.1 uncultured Lachnospiraceae bacterium
GGACCACTTGACGCATACTGGGTAGCTTCCTTTGAACCTAAGGAAGGCGGAGGTTATATCCTTTATCAGACAAGGTATGTTGGCGATGGTGCTGGAATTGAAGGCGATATTTCTACGGATGATTATGATACAACTGACTGGAAACAGGCATATATTAATTTCTTAAATGCATTTGAACCTACAGATGGGGCCTATGAAAGATATTACAAAGCAGATACTAACCATATGGAGTCAACTGAAGAGGACGAAATTTATATTAGCTATGGAACTCACTTTCAGGATGGTATAGATCTTATAGATATGAATGGTGACAGTATACCGGAAATGATCCTAAAGGATAACCAGATGGATTATATAGTAACCTATTACAATGGAAGTATAAGGTGGAAATCATTTGGAGCTAAGTATGGACTTTTCATTTCTGAGCAGAACATTGTGACCACAGCCGTTGGAGGAACCGGTTGGTATGTGGATGTATATGAAGAACTCCGGGATGGAAATTTTGAGATTGTTTGTGAGGGAATCCGTGATGCATCCCGTCCTAATGATTCCAAGTTTTACTGGTCGGATTCAGATCCCGGAAGAGATGCTGATGGAAAAGTAAAAGATATTCAAACCTCAGAATACGAAATATCTGAAAGTGAATATGATAATAAAGTTGCTGAATTGGAATCTTCATACAATATTTTTGTATCTACTGGTACTATGAGTATTGATGAAGCCATAAATGCAATTAATGCGTGGTAATAATGGGAATGGAAGTTTTAGCTCCCTGTTTCCCGCAAAATGAGTAGTAAAATTAGAGGTATGGCAATGGAGCGTAGATGCTTAAATTGTATGAATAAGTTTAAGATACCAGCCGGTCTGGAAAGGGAGAATAATATCTGCCCTTTCTGTGGATTCGTTGAGAATACACCGGCCAGGAATCTTTCATACCTGAATCCTGGATATATCTTGAAGGAAAGATATAAGATTGGAACGGTTGTTGGCGCGGGTGGCTTCGGAATAACCTATAAAGCCTGGGATAAAATTCTGGATAATATTGTAGCTATCAAGGAATACTTCCCTCGAGGAGTTGTTTCGCGAAATGGAAATGCAACGGTTTCTGTTTATGAGAATCAAAGACAGAGTTTCATGATGGAAATGAATCATTTTCTGAATGAAGCGAGAAGTCTTGCAAGATTTAATTCTATCCAGGGTACAGTTGTGATTCATGATTTCTTCGAGGCAAATGGAACTGCATATATTGTTATGGAATATCTGGATGGCTGGAACCTGAGAGACTATACAGAGCGAAATGGTGAGAAGCTTACTCGAGAGATGATCTTCAAGATGATTGAAACTATCTGTGGAGCGCTTTCAGAGGTTCATTCAGTAGGGCTTATTCACAGAGATATTAGTCCAGATAACATATTCCTTTGTAAAAGCGGTCATTTTAAGCTGATTGATTTTGGTACTGTAAGATATAGTTCGGCAAGCGGAAACATAAATAGTGAGATTGTTCTTAAACATGGCTATGCCCCTATAGAACAGTACACCCAGAATGGAAGCATAGGTCCATGGACAGATATTTATGCCTTTGCGGCCACAATATATAAGCTTTTAACGGACGTAATGCCGCCGGCAGCAGTTGATCGCATAACTTTTGATGAACTTATGGATCTTTCAGCGCTCAATCCGAATGTGACAGTCCGATTCAGTTCTGCGATTATGAAAGCTTTGTCAGTTCAGATACAGGACAGATATCAGGATGTAGAAACATTTAAGCGTGATCTGCTTGCTGATATTCAAATACTTAATACAAGCCAGCTGATTCAGGATAATGATCTGCTCAGAAACGTATTAAAAGATCAGGGGTTTGAGGAATATGGTGTAGGTGAATACTCAACCTACAGCGAGATACTACGTTCGAACCAGATGTACCAGGATCAGCTTCAGGCCAAACTGGCAGATCCCGATACAGAAAAGAAATCTAATGGTAGCGACAAGACCAAACTGATTCTGGGAATATGCATTGGCGTAGTAGTGGTCCTTGCAGTCGCATTGGGAATAGTACTGCTCAGCTAATGAGTCAAAAGGGACGGTTCTAAATGACTCATTTTTGATACGAACATGTTGGGGGTGGCTCATATTAGCCGATGAATTATATTTTGGTGGTAAAGAATAATGGGCGGAGAAATAAAATGTGAAAGATGTGGGTTAACATATAAGATAGATTATGGGGTGTGCCCGCGATGTGGAGATATTATTGCAAACCATGATACATATTATTATCTGCCTTGTAATTATTCTCTGAATAGAAGATACATAATAGGTAAAGAAAAGCCAAAACGATGTGGACAGTATATTTGTTATAAAGGGATTGATTTAAATAATAACCAGTCTGTCTTCATAAAGGAATTTATTCATCCAAATTATCATGAAATAGAGCGAGATCAATTTGGAAGAATAATAGCTGATACAAGGTTTCAAGGATTTGTTAATGATCAAGTTACATATTTCACCCAAAGAAAATCAATAGTAGATGCGTTTAATAGAATAACTCAAAGATATTCTTTTGATTATATCTATGAATATGATTATTTTATTGAAAATAATACGGTGTATGTAATTCAAAAAATCCCTAAAGGAATATCTTTGATAGATTATATAAGAAAAAAGGGTGGGAAACTATCTTATGATGAGGCAGTTCCAATATTATTAGATGTTTTTTTGTATAGATCAATTTGTTATTCAAATGGGATTTTTGTTGAGCTAACTTTATATTTGAATCCTTCTATATATATAGATGAGTATAAAAACGTAAGTATTATTTCCCATTGTTGTGAAAAGTTGTTTGATCCTCAAGATGAATCGGAAAGATTGGAAATTGTTCCTATATTTTTTGATGCTACAGCGCCTATGGAATTATATTCAAAACGTAGACCTTATGGATTATATTCGGAAGTATATATTTGCGCTGCTATTATGTATAAAATACTTACAGGAAAAAATGTTAAAAAAGTGGCTGAAAGAGTATTAGAGGAGATGCCATATCCATCAGAACTAGGTTGTTATCTTCCAGAAGGTGTTGAAGAAGCATTAATAAAAGCTCTTAGTATTGATTATAAAGAAAGGCAGCAGAGTATAGGTGAATTTGTTGATGATGTAATTCCATTAGAAGTATTTAATAAGATAAGCAAGTGTTCACCTAATTTTTCAGAAAGTATATCAGTATCGTTAGATGTAAGTCAGCTGAATTACTTAGAAATGAAAATGTTAGAGAGGACGATAGCAACATATAAGGTAAGTAATCTTTTCTGGGATAAAAATTCAAAATGTCCAACTTATAGATTTGATATTTGTACTGGTACTGATGGTATCATAGGGCTATTTAATGATCTTGGAAAGAAATATCCTTTTCTTAAAGCTGAGGCGTATGTAGAACTTCCTGGAAGTATATATCATTGTATATTGTACGACTTACCATCCCATGGAGGAGAATACTCGATTATTCTTGATAAAGGAATAGTTATGGAAGATTATATGCCGTATTCGTGACTAAAGGTTGCGTATTCAAAAGATTTTTGTCATAGGCAGGAGTGTGGCTGGATAATACAATTAAATGATATATACTCGGGGAATAGGGGACTGAGAGTGTTAATTAAGATTCAGTATGTATATAATGACCAAATATTTAAAGAAGAAGTTTATGATTTAAATTCATTTAATAAGGATAAAGTTACTTTTGGTAAATCCACTACATGTGATATTGTGCTTGATATAAAATTTGCAAGAGGTGTGGCCAATAGAGTCCATGGAGGATTTATAAAATGGCAGGGTGACTGGTGGATTATAGATAACCAAAGCCATCAAGGAATAAGCTGTTATGAGAGTGCAGATGGACTAAACGATTTTGATATAGATATAAAGAGGTTTGAAACTGCCTCACGAATACAGCATGGAAAAATGAAAGGGCATGTTTATTTGATAAAACCTAGAGATACATATCACTATACTATTAAGATTTTTACAGTGGAAGAATAAACTATTTTTATGTGGCAAATATATATAAATTAAATATGGCGGGTTTTATGTTATTGCTAGAAAGGGGTTCCTATGGGGCAAAAAACTATAATTACAGTTCATAATAATGGGGAAAGAAAGCAGTATGTTCTGGAAAGCTTTGGAAAAGATGTAATATCCTTTGGAAGGGAATCGGATTGTGATATACAGATATCAAATGGAAGGGTA
>CADBME010000460.1 GCA_902795715.1 uncultured Lachnospiraceae bacterium
GAAAATAATCAGGAAAATAATCTTGAAATATCTTGTATTCTCAACCTACCATGATTTTCTCCTGCGGGAGCCGGCCCAGGGTTGAGCTCTTGCGGGAGAGGGCGGCGTAAATGCAGGTGAGTCCTCCGACTCTGCCGACATACATCAGGAAGATCAGGATGATGCGTGAGATCAGGCTGAGACCTGGTGTGATCCCCAGACTTAAACCGACTGTGCCGATGGCGGAGGCTGTTTCAAATAAACAGGAACCAAGGGGCAGTCCTTCAATGCGGCTGATCAGCATGGCGGAAACTGTGAATAAAACGATATACATGAGCATGATGGTTGAGGCTGTTTTTATTGTACGTTCTTCGATCCTCCTTCCGAAAAAGTGACCGGAATCTTCTCTGTGAAATACTCCGAATGCGTTTCCCAAAAGGACAGCAGCCGTGGTTGTTTTCATACCACCTGCCGTAGATCCGGGGGATCCTCCGATCAACATGAGGATGATCATGACTGCCTGACCGGAACCGCTTATTTTTGTCAGGTCCGTGGTATTAAAACCGGCAGTCCTTGTAGTCGCTGACTGGAAAAACGCGCTGAGGATCCTCTCATTGAGAGGAAGATCCGAGTATTCTAAAAAGAAAAAGAGAATAGCCGGGATGGAAAGAAGCAGAAAGGTTGTTGTCAGGATGACTTTGGTCTGCATCCGGTACCGTTTAAAATGCCAGCTGTGAATCCAGAGGTCTTCCCAGGTCAGAAAACCGATTCCTCCGATGATAATCAGGGCGGGAATAGTCAGACTGATTACAGGATGGGCCTGGTATTTACAAAGGGATACAAAACCATTTCCCGGCCTGCCCATAATATCAAAACCGGCGTTGCAAAAGCCGGAGATGGAATGAAATACAGCCATCCAGATTCCTTTGGGTCCGAAATCCTTGTAGAAGACCGGCATCATGATCAGGGCTCCGGTTATCTCAAAGAGCAAAACAGCTCGGAGAATAAACCGGGTCAGCTTCACGATTCCCCCAAGTTTTGTCGCTGCAATAGCCTCTTTCATGGTACTTCTTTGAAATAAAGAGATCTTGCGTCCGAAAATGATGGACAGGAAAATGGTGATCGTGATGATGCCAAGACCTCCGATCTGAATAAGTATCAAGATGACACCCTGTCCAAACAGGGACCAGTGGGAAGCGGTATCCGCGACTACCAGACCGGTCACGCATACAGCAGAGGTAGAAGTAAACAAAGCAGTGGAAAAAGATGTGAATTGCTGGCTGTTTGATGAGATCGGAAGCATGAGCAATATCGCACCCAGAAGGATAATCCCTGCAAAGCCAAGTATAATAAATCGGAAGGGATTCCACTTTTGCCTGTAAAAGAGCATAACCACACCTCGCTTTTTCTTTTATATTTCATAAAATATACACTGAACGGCTTTAAGAAGGTATAAGGAGATGGGGGATTGGTATTAAGATTCCATAAAGATGCCGGTCGGCAAACTGCATGTTGAGATATATCCCGAAATATGATATTTTCTAACTATAATTTGGAAAGGTGGATTATAATAATGAAAATATTACTTGCAGGCGGTGCGGGTTTTATCGGCACCCATACGGCTGTAGAATTGATTGAGGCCGGACATGATGTAGTGGTGGCAGATAATTATTGCAACAGCTGTGAGAGGGCAGTTCATCGTGTTGAGAAGATTACAGGAAAGGATCTGCCGGTTTTTAAGATTGATGTCTGTGACCGGGATGCGGTTGCCAGAATCTTCAAGGCCCACAAGATCGATTGTGTCATCCATTTTGCCGGTCTGAAGGCTGTGGGTGAGTCGGTCGAGAAGCCTCTGGAGTATTATAGAAATAATATTGATACGACCCTGACTTTGCTGGAGTGCATGAAGGACGCAGGTGTAAAACAGATTGTCTTTTCTTCTTCGGCTACGGTTTATGGTGAGGAGAATCCGGTTCCCTACACAGAAGAGATGCAGAGAGGAAGCTGTTCCAATCCTTACGGCTGGACTAAGTCCATGATGGAGCAGATCCTTACGGATACGGCCCATGCGGATCCGGAGCTTTCGGTTGTCCTCCTTCGCTATTTCAATCCCATCGGTGCCCATGAGTCCGGCCTGATCGGGGAGGATCCCCGTGGTATTCCCAATAATCTCATGCCCTATGTTACCCAGGTTGCTGTGGGCCGGAGGGATCATCTGACCATCTTCGGAGGAGACTATGACACACCGGATGGCACCTGCCTGCGGGATTATATCCATGTGATGGACCTGGCAAATGGTCATCTGAAAGCGGTAGAATATGCTGCTGACCACAAGGGAGTTGAGATCTTCAATCTGGGGACGGGAGTTCCCTACAGTGTCCTTGACATCGTTACGACCTTCCAGGAGGCGACCGGCACGCCGGTAGCTTATGAGATCGGTGCCCGCAGGGCCGGAGATCTTCCGGTGGTTGTGGCCAATGTGGACAAGGCCAGGGATGTTCTTGGCTGGACGGCTGAGAGAGACCTCTTTGCCATGTGCCGGGACAGCTGGAACTGGCAGAGCAAAAACCCCCGCGGTTATCAGAAAAAAGAGGAAAAGAAGTCAGAAGAAGAAAAATAGATTAGGAGATGCCAATGTTTGAGAAGCTGGAGAGGAAGATGGTCAATGTACTCTTATTCCTCGATCTTTTTAAAATGAAAACGAAGATTCCCAAAGACTTCAGCAAGGTTATGGAACTTCAGGATAAACGTGTACAGAAACTGGCGAAAAGAGCATATAAGATACCATTTTACCGGAAAAGATTTGACGAAGCCGGTGTGAAACCTTCCGACATCCGGACAGGGGATGACCTGTCCAAGCTGCCCCTGCTGACCAAAGATGATCTGCGGGCCTGGATGAACGAGGAGGCCAAGGATCCCAAATATGAATTCTGGTACCATGATACCACCAGCGGATCCTCCGGTGTTCCCCTTATGCTCCTGGTTTCCCCCAGGGAGAAGGCCTACAACATGGCCAATTGGTTCCGGGTTATGATGGTGGCCGGCTACAATCCCTTCTTTGGGAAAACCATGAGCCGGAAGAGCGCCCACAGTATCAGCGGCGGCCATGATACCTTCCTGCAGCGGTTCGGTATTCTGCGCCGTGGATTTGTGGCCCAGTATGATCCTGAGCCCGAGATCGTCAAGACCATCAACGCCTACAAGCCGGATTTTCTCTATATGAACAAGAGTGAATTCATGCGGATCTGTCTCTACTGCAAGCAGAATGGTGTGAAACTGGCCAAGCCCAAATACTATTGCCCGACCGGAGAGAAGATTGATGACACCGCAAGAAAGCTCTTCCGGGAAATCCTGGGCCCGGGTATCATTGATTCCTACGGGACGGCGGAAACCGGCGCAGCCATGGTCCGCCTTTTCTCCAGCAAGGAATATGTGGTCCACAACGATTCTTTTGTGGTCAATATCTATGACGAGAAGAACCAGCCGGCCAGCGAGGGCAACATCGTGGTGACTCCTCTCTACAAGACAGAGCTGCCCCTGATCAATTATGCCATCGGCGACCGGGGAACCTGTGAGGTTAGAGACGGCGTCCGCTATATAACCAGCGTTCAGGGAAGAATGAATGACTTCTTCCGCTATCAGACCGGGGAAGTGACCACTTTCTTTGAAATCGCTCCCATCATCGCCCACTACGACGATATATTCCAGATCCGTTTTATTCAGGAGGACTGGGGTAAGCTCCACATCCAGTGCGTCCAGAATAAGGAACTGTCAGACAAGACTTTGCCTGAGATCGAGAAGGATCTGACCGATAAGCTCAACGCCAAATTCAAGCATCCCTTTGAGATTGAGTATGAGTGGATGGATTCCATACCGCCCGATCCCAACGGAAAGCTGCGGATGATCGTCTGCAAGGTGGAATAGAAATACATGAATAGACTAATACTTGAAATAAGGATAATAACATGATGGAAATCCAGAAAAATGATAAAGAGGCCGGCGAGATTCCGGCCTCTATGATTGAACAGGCCAGGACCAGTCAAAAAAAATCCAGCAAATCCAACCTGAATAAGATGGCCCTGACTTCCGGCTTTTTCTATATACTGGCCCAGCTTATGGTTAGAGGTCTGACCTTTGTGGTGACTCCTATATATACCCGTATGCTGACCACAGCCCAGTATGGTGAGATACGTGTATTTGAATCCTGGCTGCTGATCGCCTATCCTACCATGTCTCTCTGTCTGTGGAAGAGTGCCGACGTGGCCAAATATGATTACAAGGAAAAGTATAATGCCTATATTTCCAGTGTTCATACTTTATCCTATATCGCGATCGCCCTCTGCTTCGGGATCTGTCTGATCTTTAAGCAGCCGGTTCAGGCCTTCTGTTCCATGGACGATCTCATGTTCTACATCTGCTTCGCTTATGTATTTACCTACACAAGTATGCTCTACCTTCAGCGCAGGGACAAGCAGATGCTTCGCTTTAAATTCAGTACGGCAGCCACCCTGCTGACTATTGTACCGGGAACCTTCCTCTCTATATACCTGATTTATCAGGGGAGAGTGCAGGGCCTCTATGACAGCCTGGTCCACCGCCGGATCATCGGTTATTACATGCCCCAGATCATTGGCGGAGCCATCATCGCCATCGTTCTCATGGTCCAGGGAAAGAAACTTTACGACAGAGGATACTGGAAATACGGTCTGGCTTACAGCCTGCCTCTGATTCCCGAAGCCCTGTCCATCCAGATCATGAACCAGTCAGATAAGATCATGATCCAGCATCTGATCGGAAAAGCAGAAACCGGTATCTTTGCTCTGGCAACAACCGTTTCCTTTATCATCTGGATACTGGAAGACTCTGTCTGGAACGCCTGGATCCCCTGGCTCTATGAAAAGATTTCAAGGGATGAAACCAAAGACATCATCAAGCCCTGGACAGCGGTCATGCATGCCTTCGGTATCCTGTCCTGGATCCTGGTGATTCTGGCACCGGAGGAAATCGCCGTATTAGGCCCCAAAGAATACAGCGCAGCCATGTTCCTCATCGCTCCCATGGTTACGGGAACCCTCTTCCGATTCTACAGCTACAGCTACTCGGCCATTCAGAACTATTATAAAAAGACCCAGTATGTAGCCGCCGGAACCATAGGAACCATGATCCTCAACGTGATACTCAATTACGTATGTATCATCAACTTCGGTTACATGGCAGCAGCCTACACAACAGCCTTCAGTTATATCGTCCTGCTGATCGTC
>CADBME010000461.1 GCA_902795715.1 uncultured Lachnospiraceae bacterium
TGGCCGGAGAACGGCGCAGATCAGGCTGCTCCCCTTTGATTTTTCGGAGACCTGCGAGTACTTTACGAACTTCTCAGCGGAGGACAAAGCCCTCGCTTATGGAGTTGCGGGCGGCACGCCGCAATACATTCTGCAGATGAGTGACAGGCTCAGCATCGAGGAGAATATTAAAAACACTTTTCTGGATCCTACCTCTTCCATTTATGAAGAGCCTATGAACCTGCTGAAACAGGAGGTTCGGGAGCCGGCCCACTACACAGCCATCCTTACCGCCATTGCCAGCGGTTCATCCCGCATGTCGGAGATCTCCGGCAAGGTTGGCGAAGAGACCAACGTCTGCGCTGTCTACCTGAAAAAACTGATCACACTGGGCATCGTGCGAAAGGAACTGCCATACGGAGAGAAGGCATCAAAAAAGGCGATCTATTTCATTGACGACAACATGCTGCGCTTCTGGTATCGGTTTGTGCCGGAGAATGCTTCTCTGATTTCCCGCGGCGCAGCGGATCTGGTGGTTCAGCGTATCGCACCGCATCTTTCCAACTATATGGGCAAGGTATTTGAGGAAATCTGCAGGCAGTACCTCTGGAAACTGCTGCAAAGAGGAAAATCCCCGGTTGAGTTCACATCGCTGGGCCGCTGGTGGGGCAGGGATCCCGTCCATAAATGCCAGGCAGGAATCGACATCATGGGTGAGCAGGATAAGAATACCGTCCTGTTTGGCGAATGCAAGTGGACAGACGAAAAGGTTGATCTGGGTGTGCTGGAAACGCTGATAGAGCGCAGCGGCCTTTTCTCCTATCAGAAAAAGCAGTTCTTTCTTTTTTCCAAGTCTGGATTTACTAAGGGATGTATGGAGAAAGCAAAAGAATTGGGCAATGTATCTCTGATACCCTATTCGGAGATTTTAGCTTTTCAATAATATCGGCTCCATGTTCCATTCTCGTTTTGCGTAACAACCATCGGAAGCATTAATGAGAACAGGTTGTTGTTCTCGCTGTCTTCTGTACAGCGGTGTTGTCTGCTGAATAGTATTGCTGGCTTCATTTGATCAATAATGAATAATAAATACTCTATGCCGGGTGAGATAATTTCATATGAATACCCGCCGGATTCTCGGGATGTATCAAATATAATAGATTCACCAAGATGAACAATTTGGTCTAATGCGCAAAATCGTTTTGATTCCTGAAAACAAAACGTTTGATTATATGAATCGTAGGTTACAATGATATGAAAGCCACCGACAGATGAATCTCCGCATCCCTCAACGGCATTTGAAAAAGCATCAAAAGTATATTCATGTAAAGACTTGCCTTTGGGATGTGCACTGTGTCTTTCTGTCTGAAAAGCGTTAAAAGCCAGCTGTGAACCAATCCATGCAGAAGGACAGTCCTCACAGATTTTACCTTCTTTAATTGAATCGATCTGTAGTTTTCCATCTTCAAAGCTTGAAATTATGAATTCGATAGCATCTTGAGGAGCACTTTGATGAATTTCATACGCAAGGTTCACTACATCTTGTCTCGAAAACGAGTGTATGTCAAATAGCTTGCGAAACAATTTGGTAGCATATAAAATATTATTTCCTGCAAACGATATACATATTTCTGGTGCGATAATTGTGCTTTTTACAATTCCGTATCGTTCAATACAAGACTTTTGCTTGGATGAAAAATGCGCACCGGAAATGCTTTCTTTAACAATTCGCGTGTCGCAGTGTATTTCAAGTCCTTCTGTTTTTGACCAACTGTCGTTATACTTCTCAGCGAATACAAAACTCATGGTTTCCTCCTATTTCATTCTGCTCTCAACCGTTACCTTCAGAAACAATACAATACGCGCTCTGCAATTTACCAGTAACCAGTAAGTTTAATCACATCAAATTCATACATACATACGTTATGAATGCTGTTGCATTTGAAAACTTCAGCATAGATATATGAAGTCTCGGTTTCAATTAAAATGAAAGGGAAAGTATATCTCTTTGTCAAGTAATATACTAAAAATCTTATGTCTCAAGCAAAAGATCATCATAGAATACCGCAAATATAACGGCGGAAAGTAGTGAGTCGAATAAAAAGTCTTTCATTGTCTTCTGCCTCCTGTTTATGTTATCATGTAAAGGTCTGAGGGAGGGTCAGCTCCCTCAGACGATATTACTTTCTGATCAGGGCTTTTATAAAGTCTGTCAGGAAGTTGCTCAGGACTCCTAAGATAAGGGAAATCAAGAAATCCTTGAGCGGTAGCGGCTTCGGTTTTAATCGAGGCCGCTTTCTTTTTTTCGGTTATTGGCATTTTCTCCTCTCTCTTGATGATGTAATTATTGCATACCCTACAGGGTATGCAAATAGCGTACAGAAAAAGTTATGACATATTTTGAGACTATTTTTCTGATAATGCGATAAGGACCGAAGGGGCTGTAAAAAAATCTCAAAAAAGTGCTTTTCAGGGATACATCTTGAAGGCACTTTTTTTCCAGTATAAAAATTCCATTATGAACTATACCAGCGCATATTATGGTCCAAAGCAAAGAAGACTTCTAGTATTGATTACAGATAGTTTTGATATTTATGATCCGGTATTTGGATGAATTCTTTGATTGAGCCGGAACTAAACAGGGGCGTCAGATGCAGAAATGCAGGCTGTTCTTTCAGCATCAATTGGATAAGGCGCGGCAGTCTGGAAGAATGATGAGCAGAGGGTCAATTCTGGCATAAAGAAAGAGAAAGGTCCATCCGAAAGAGACATCACGAAGGAAGCGGCTGAGGATCCATCCAAACAGGCCAAGGATGCGTACAAGGAAGCACATAAGGTCTACGGTAGAATCGATCTGAGAAGCATCGGAGCGAAATAAACAGAGAATTACTGGGGCATTCCCCTCATTAATTTACAGATAGAGTGATCCGGAAGTACAGTCTTTCCAAGACGGATCTTAGTGGCTGGGAATGTAACCGGACAATGTACAAAAATCGCATGCCGCCTGTGATAGTGGATATTCACAGGAGATGCTCTTCTGACACTGGAACAGCAGATGAAGTTTATGCGGCGGAAATGTGGCAGTTACGGAGGCAGACGTGTCCTATATCTTTGTGCAGGCTTCTGATGCACTGGCCAAGGAATTATAGAGGAAAGCGCAGAGCCGTTTAGCAGGGATTCAAAAGGGTCCATGAGCCAGCTGTTTGAAGCGCAGACCAGTATCACCGGCACATCCGGGGCAGACAGGTTCATTTCCTGTAGATATGCCAGCATGCCGTCCGGGACTTCGTCCTGTTCCTGGAGCATCATGACTGATATGAGGCTGTTACACTATATTTCATACTTCTGTTTGACATTATGTACATAACGCTTTATTATATAATCGTTCCTGATGGAATACATAAGATAAAGGGAAAAAATGCGGATGAATGAAAAAAGAAGCCCTGCAGCAGGAAATCCTGAAGGCTGTCTGACGTAGGCTGGACTAAACGGAAACGATTGAAATCAGAACCGTCTGAAAGTCAAGGAAGGATATGGACAAACCAGAGCAGGTCTGAGGAACCTGGAGGGAGGACAATCGACTCACGTTTCTTTGATTTTTGAGAACATAAGGCATTTTGAAAAAAATATCCTGGAGGTGTCACAGCATGAAATTTAAATTAACTGAAGAATTCGATCAAGGGAAGTATGTCCAGAAATATATAAAGGAAAATATACGCCAAATCCGTCTTACGCTGAACCAGCAGACAGAACAGGACCTGATTGACTGGATTGAACAGCAGCCCAACAAACAGGGATACCTAAAAAAACTCATTCGCGCTGATATGGAGAGAAAAAAAGAATAGGTTTCTTGCAGGTTGAGTGTACAACGCTTGTACAGATGCTTTTTTAATGTATGAGCCGGTGCCAAAGGTTCCGGATCCGGAGAAAAGGAGCGCATGGCGTCACGGGTCAGATCCCCTTCCGTATCCATCAGATGCAGGTTTTCCAGCATGATCTCATTGCGGACGGCAGCATCATCGGATGTGAGGCATTGGTAATCGTTTTTGTCTGAACAGGGCAAGGACTTCGAAGATCGGATTGGCAGGGGATTTCCTTGACTTGACAGAGAAACACCGTCCAAACAGACTATAACCGCCTCTCAGAAGGCCGTTTTTTGTAACAATAAA
>CADBME010000462.1 GCA_902795715.1 uncultured Lachnospiraceae bacterium
CAGATAATCGTCATAGAGATCATCAATATCATCGTCCAGGAGAACATCATATTCATCAGGATCATCTATATCATCAGAACCGAACTCATATTCATCATAGAGATCATCAAAATCCAGATCCTCATCATAGTGATCAACCCAGGTTTCCATGAACGCATCGTACTCATCGATATCATCAGGGTCTATATTTTTCGATTTCAGATATTCCTCGAACCGGTCCTGAAGATCATCACTGTCTTTCACGAACCAAAACCTTTGGAACTCGTCATACAGCGCTTCCAGGTCGCTTCTACTTGTATTCGGCGAAAAAGAACGCCGCTGCGTTGTAGTCGAACCCCTTTTAGTGGCAAACCCGGCATTTGATATAGGAGTCTGTGATTTACCTGCGTATGCTGCAGGAAATAAGGAAAACAGTAAAACTACAACCATCAGAAATGCTATATATTTTTTCATAATAAAGCCCTCCTTTAACACTATCAAAACTATACCAAAGTTTATAAAACCTGTCAACGGAATGAGACTCTTACTTTTTTTCATAAAGAGGTTAAGGTTGAAGAAGCCGCAGTATCATGCTATTATTATCATATACAATCATCAAATACGTTAAAAATGGAGGTAATATTTTATGTGGAAACGCATTTTAACAGTCTTTTTGGCTATTGCTTTAGCTGTTACGGGAGTTGGGGCTTCAAAAAGTGATTCTTATAAAAAGATTTCCAGATATTTGGAAAAGTCTGAAAATGATTGCGTTACGATGCCGGAACTGAGAGAGATTTTCGATAAAAGCCTTACCTCATTTCAGGCACAAAAATCAACACAAGAAATTCTTGAAGACTTATATACAGATACGGTAGCAGTAAGTACCGGGACCAGAAATGTATGTCCTGCCGAACTTACGCTATATTTTGCGGATGAGTATTATAAATATATTCAGGATCCGTCAAATAAAGAGTATTATGAGGAATTGACTTCTATAAATGGTTTTTCAGATCTTGCAAATATGCAGCGAGGTCGCAAACGGGAAACCTGGCGCGAGTTCTTTATAGATCGGGCAATAAAAACATTGCAAAGGACAGTATATTTAGCAGATAAATGCCTGGAGAGGAAGATCCCCTTTTCGACTGAAGCAATATTATCTGATGAAGCGATAAAGGAAGCACAAAAAAAGTTTTTATCCTCGCAATGTTCCTGCTTTGGAGTACCGTTATCTTATTTGGAAGGGTATATATTAAATCAGGAATTAGCATCATTAGCATGGTATTCTCTGTTAAAAGAATATAGCCATTCTCAATCACCTGACGAGGCTTCTGATTTATTAACAGCTGAAATAGCAATAGAAATATATAAGAAATCAAATATACAGTATACACCATTTATAAAAATAGCTTGTCTGTCCAATTCTGATATTAATTGAATATACCGCATCATATTGACCATCTATACCGCTCAAAACAGCACCCTGCTGAGCCTATGCCCAGCAGGGTTACTGTTTTATTCCGCCAGTTCTTTTACGATATTCTACCTGGAGCCTTCAGCTTCAGCGTCAGGGTGCTCAGGAAAGGCCGACAGAAAAACGAAAGTCCAATTTATATATACTGATTGTTATAATGTTTCCGTCTATGGTCTCGCTAGCAACGTAATAATTATCGTCAGCTCTGCCTTTCACAGATGGATCTGTATTAAGCCCGAGCGCCTTGTAATTATCAAAAAAGAGAGACTTTACCTGCATCATATCCAGATATTCGGAATCAAGCTCGCAAGCGATTTCTATTGATGATATTTGGTCATTTTCATCATAACTGCAAATAAAGGAGAAAGATTCTCCTGAAGTCCTGATATCCAGCGGAACATCTTTAAATTTGAAAACCTGTCCTGCACGAAGAGGTAAAACATATGTTTCAGAATTAATTTTTTGAGCCCCGGCAGACCATGGGATATCGGCTGAAAATGAACCTGTGCGTTCCGCGGCATAGTTCTCCATCATATAGTGAAGGATTTCTCTTGGTGTTTTCAGCGGAAATGCAGCAAGGTTGAAAATATACGAATCTGACTTCTGTACCGAATAAACATCTGAAGCATAAGCAGCGTCAACGGAGAAAACAAAAATAATAGTAAACAGAAGCAGAAGAGCCTTTTTCATAGTACAATTCTCCTTATTTATTCTCTGTAAATTATTCTTAATTGACATATCAATAATTGTACTCGATTCTATTCATAGATATGTTTTTTACGCACATATAGGCCATGGCTCTTAAAACAGGCAGACTCTCTTCTTTGTTTTCCAACAAACAAACCGCTAAACAATAGTTGTGCAGTTGGCTTTGATACTCAGAATAATCCCTTTTAACCTCTTCTCTGAATTTTCTGACTTCAAGTAATTCTTGATTTAGCATCCTATTTCCCCTTTCCATTTTTATTTCCTGCTCATGATTCTTCGTGAATTCACTGAACTCGTATGACCGGATTCTCTGATTTACCACGATGAGCATAACAAGCTCAGTTAATTAAAGCTCCATTTAAATCCCAAACTGCTCGGATCCATTCCGTTTTTGACATCTTCATTATTGTTGCTGACCGCAGATTATGTTATAGTTAAAAGAAATTCAGATTATTTGAGGTTCCCTTATGAATATGCGAAAAATAGGGTTTTGGAAACTAAATCATGTAAAAACCATAATATCGTTTCAACTAAAAAGGATATTCCATAGTCTTTTAGAATTTTTTTGGGATCTCCGCTATACATCTTCCGTATTTGGGCAGGTAGTCATAGAAGCAATTAAAAACCTGTTTTTTTCTGGAATCGTGGCATTTCTTCTATACAGAGCCGATGCTTTTTTCATTACCAGATTTTGTCTATTAATAGATGATAACGCCTTCTTCAACTTTCTTCTAGCTGGTCTAAGCCTCACTGGCATCATTCTCGGGCTATACTGCTCAAATATCGTTTCTATTTATTCCACAGTATATATTAATGCGCCAAAACAAGTCTCTGACTTTTTTTATAGAGATATCGTCACTAATAAAAGCATTAAGCACATTATAGCGTATATTATTCTGAACCTGATTATACTTATCGAACATATTCTTTCGATTGCACATTCCATAATATCATTATTATTTATGTCTGTTTTCATTGTATATGTTATTACTTACTACAGCATAACACGGAACAGGTCACTGCAGCTCTCAAATTCATTTAGTGTAGCGCATATTCCTTATGCAATTATATATAAATCTATTAAAAGAGTTACACAAGTTAGTATATTTGCTAGAGACACTAGTTTTCAGAGTTTCTTCCAGAAAAAGGCAGAGCGCAATTTAAACATTCTTCTAAGTCTTGCACAGTATAATATTTCCAAATGGCAAAACTCAAATGCTGCAATGCTTGAATTTATGAAAGACAATCTCAATCTGCTGAAAGCTTATTGGCAGGATAAGCCATCTATTCCATTTAATTCGCTTTGGTTCAAAGAAAAAACTTTATATAAGCAATGGTATATGGCTAGAGATTACGAAATAGATGCAGCCTTGCAAAGTGGAACATATATACAGCCAGATCATGATTCCGATAGGAATTGGCTTGAAGAAAAAATATTTGAAATCAACAATATTTGTTTCTCTAAGCTTTGTGAAGATCATGATTATAGAAGGATTTACGAATATTTGTTCTTTTTTGCTACAGCAGTTAAAAACGCAGCATCTGCAGACACAATATCCTTTTCCCTTCAGCATATCAAATTGTATCAAGAGAGAATAAAGGATTTTTATCTAGATGCAAAGAAAACGCAGAGCAAAGAGATGGAATGGGAATCGACCCTTCTTGGCATTATTGAGATGATTGTCGGTGCTTATATTAATCTTACCCTAGGAATTAATGATTTCACTTCCCATATCGACTTACAAAGTCTAATTAAAAATACACAGGCACAGATTATAAATTGTTTTGAGCCTGTTTCTTCTGAATTTACCTTTCTTAATAACGCTGCCGGCGAAAAGCTAATTCGATGTATCAGGACTGAGCTTGAGATTGAGAAACATAAGATAACTCCAGATTGGTATATCGAACAGACCCTAGCAAGTATTATTAATTCTCGTTTGTGCGAAATCATAGCAGTTTATAATCAGATCTTTAATTCCTATCTGCCTACCTTTGGCGATTTTTTCCAGAAAAAACAATTATATGCAGAAGCAATGCTTATCTATTCAAAGATGCAGGAAGTCCTTTCAAAAGAGCGAAATGGTATTGCAACTTTAGAGGCACTTCTCCCTCACTTGCTCAATATGCATAAAGAGGAAAGTATAGTGTGGGAAGATAACCAACTGGATGATTTTATATCTGCAACCCGTAAAACTGTTTTAACGCTTCCCAAGCACTGGCTTGACTGTTCAACAGTATTTGTCCTTGAAAACTGGGAACAACGAAAAAATTTCCCAGATCTACTAGGTTTTTGTTACAACAATTACTGCGAGTATTTGATTGAAGCAATAGAAGAATATGATAGCGAAAAATTCAGAACTATATTTCCAGAATTTATCAATGTCATGCTGTTATATCAGGAATATATCCGAACAGATCTTATCTCCATAAAAGAGAAGTATAGAAAACCAACTGTTTTCCATGTATGGTCAGCCCCATATTATGAATATGCATTAATATGTGGTTTGGCCATCATAATTGGTGAACTTACATCTATTGAAACATGGAAAGAAACGATTGATCAGTCTTTACAATCATTTTCAAAGGCTCATTCAGAAAAAGCAAATGCGATATACAAACAATGGTGTGAAGTGCTCATTCAACGCAGACATGACATACCCGGAATCGGTAACAGAGATCTTATAGAAACCGGCTGGAAGTCCAGAATCACACACTCTTTAAAACGAAATCATAAAATCGAGTATATTTATTCAGATCATGGGCAAAAAAACCTCAAAACAAACAGTAGACTATTAAAGTCATTCTTGTCAGACACATTTTCAGACTTAGGTTTTTATAATAATATTGAAGAAGTATTCTTTATTGAATGCCTTAACAAATATCTACCTTCTGAAATAAAATATCAAACCAGAACTGGTTGGGAGCGTACTTATAATGGAGAGCTCAAATAAAAGAAACAGAAAAAACCTGATTTCTTCCCAAAGAAGCCCAAAAACAATGTTGACCCCACTGAAAACTGTACAAATGGGTCAATACGCCAATATGTTTATTCAGGATTTTTGCTCTTTTCTTTCTCTTGAATCACATAATTATAGCCATTTATTGTCTGTCAATAATCAGCAACTTCTAGAGCTTTTAAAATATGATAATAGAAATCTATGTTATGAATTGGAGAAGGACTTCAGCCAGGTTGCAACAATACTCCTATTGTATGGCAAAGCTTATGCTGAAATAATAACAGTGAAAAGCAAAACTGGTGAATTGGATAATATCAGTTTTCGGATTCTTAATACAGACCACGCAAAAAAAACAGGAGATTTTGTACACTTCTCCGCTCAGTCTCTTGATAAAGAAGATGTCCAATTTATTATCCCTGCAAGGAATCTGATCGTATTCGATTTAAAAGATCTAGGGTTCAATCGGAAATACTTCGCCCGTTTAATAGCAAAAATGAATAAACTCGACTTACCTACCGAACTATTCGATTCTCATGATTTCGATATCAGTATATACAGTCAAAAAGTTGAAAAGCAACTTTTAAAGATCAATAAACGTACTCATTGGTTTGGTCGTAATTACAATAACCAATACATGAATGATGCTTATCTGCTATATAGGATCATGTATTTCAAGGAATTACAGTGGCAATTTCTTAAATATATTGTATCAAAATATAATGAGGCTCTATCTACACTTAATAAGAGTGAAAATGTACAGGGGCAGATAACAATTCAGGAAACTGTCCCAGACTTCGACAATTATTATAAAAAATTAAATGAAGGCCAAATCAACTTTGAACAACTAAATAATCTGCTTTACCATCCTTAAGTAAATATATCTGACTTTTATTCCGCCAAATTGTTCATACAAGTCTATTCCTTTATTACACTTTTATAATAATTATTATAACTTTTCCCATCTGCGGGTAAGCAGGCAGGAGTGGGAGGAGGACGTGTTACGACACGAAGTTAGTCCTTTAGGAAAAAGCCTTTCGGCTTTTTATGAGGAGGACCCGCCCCGCCGTTACTCGACGCCGAAGCCTACCAAAACTGCCTCTTCCAGCTCGTCACAAAAAGAACATAAGTTCATTATATCACTTTTATTTGTATTTTCAACCTTCTCACTTGATACCGGGGCGCTGGCTCACTTGCTTCGGAACCGGCTCAGTCTGATCCGGAATCCTAGTTCCTCTCTTTCGGAATCTTGCTTTCTTCTTTCCGGAATCCCGCTTCCATTATCCCGGAATCCAGTATTCCGGTTCCCGGAAGCTGCAACCATTATCTCAATTAAAAGCTTCTCGTTGCTTATCATATACAATATTAAGTAAACCTATATACCCAAAAACAGCACCCTGCTGAGCCTATGCCCAGCAGGGTTGCAATTTTATTCCGCCAGTTCTTTTACGATGCTCTGCATGTCTCCCATATGCACCATCATGTCTTTGTACAGTGCCAGCTGGGCTCTTGCTCTCACCAGGTTGTGTTCCGGATAATCTATCCTAAAGTATCTGTCTCCCGTCAGATAGTCTCCCAGGAACCTCGATGCCAGCTCCAGAGTAATAACCGCTGCACCGGTTGTCAGGCTCTCAATCTCTTCTTTAGTCAGGATGTCTGCCGTCTGGGAGAGATAGCCTTCCGTATAGGCACGGAATAAACCGAGATCCAGCTTCATCTTCTCC
>CADBME010000463.1 GCA_902795715.1 uncultured Lachnospiraceae bacterium
ATCTCCCTAGAAAGAAGGCTTCCGATTCTTACCTGCAGAACAGATTTCAAATTACCCTTAATCTCACCCTCATAGTCAGTTTCATCAAGTATTTTTTCAAGGGTTTTATATAGTTCCTCCATTGTTGGATATGGGAGGTTCCCATTATTAATCATATATGGGAGCCAGCCTTTATCCCTGTAGACTCGCTCTATAGCTCTGTCTAAAAGAAATGGCATAGGGGGATCCATTGAAAACGAACCATCAAATACATTTATCAGATTCTGAATGTGTTCTGCCAAAGACATTTTTGTTGGAAACTCAAATGGGTTAATATGAAGCAAAAAATTCGTGCCTGATGATGGAGAGAACACGGTTATCCCCTTCATTTCCTGCCTGTTTACAAGTGCTCGGTATTCTTGTTTGGCTGGCTCAAGAATAAGAAATGGTATTCCTTTCATGTACAGTTCTGTGACCATATGAAGCATACTATTTGTTTTACCACTTCCTGGTACGCCAGCTAGGAATGCGTGTTTTGATAGATTTTTTAATGGAATATATACATCGAACTCATCATTATCACGGCCAAGATATAACCCGGCAGAATCATAACTCGGTGCAGTTTCTTTCGGAATTTCTATACTCTCACCAGAATATAATGCTGGAAATGCTACAAATGGAGATAATTCTTTAAGAAGAAACAGTGTTGGCCAAAACTTTAACTCACTAGGTGCTTTTATATCACAAAAAGGAGCAACTCGGCTATTAGTAATATCTTGGATGCCAAAGATACCTTTAGTAACGATAATATCGTGCGATCCTTCATCTAAAGCTTCTGAAGCTGCTGCATCAAGAAGCATGCTTGCATATTCAGGACTATTAGCATACACCTTAACATTCGCTAAAAAGTGGGGGTTAGCGGCAACATCTTTAACCAGATCCTTATATCTATTTAGTGTATAATCTGCACTTTCATCCTTTTGAAATGATGTTCCCATACTGTTTTTTTCAACGCGTAATGTTAGCATATTCCTAAGTGCGGCCATAACATTACCAAGCATATCTGGGTCTTCAATCCTGTTTGTAAAATCAGCTGGCTCAACATCAACACAGTAAATACACGGTTGGTTCATGTTTTTCATCATTGACAAGAGGCTAAATAAACGAGCATCTTCATTCATTTCCCATTTATTTACTGAATAAAAATACCCATTTTCGGCTTTATCGGCACGCGCAAATTTCTCCCTCTTGATTAGAACAGCCATATACTCATATGACTGATCTCTGTCAATATTCATTGTCTGATCTTCTTTTTTTCTTTTTAATTCGACTTTATCATTTGTTTTTTCTAACCAGCTTCTATATGCATCTAATTGTTCTTCAGGAACTACACGAACAATATCAAAATATGGTGCTAACGGTGAATTCTTAACAAGAACATCCGCGTATCCACTTGTTCTTTCGCTATCGAATTTCAGGAATATTTTCAGGCGTTTACCCTTCCGGGCTTTTGGATTATACTCATAAATCCAATGTATTGTTTCCTTTGCCAACAACGCTTCTCTATGAATTTGGCGCAAGAATGCAAGTTGCTTAGTTAGGACACCATCTACTCCATCCTCGTCCAAAGCACTATACTTACTTAGTGTCAAATCTGGTATTCTTTTTATTTCATAGAACCTTGTTGCCATGTAATCACCTTCTAAAAACTGTTTCAGCTATCATTAAAGGGTTGATAAATGAAATCTTTGCATCAGCAGGCACTTGCCCAATCAGTGCTGTAGACATGTATGCTTCATCTGCTTCTTGAATCATCGATAAATCTATCTCGCTGTCACCGGCTACGACAATATGATTAGGATGAAATCGTTTCTTAAATCTTCCAATTGCTTTTCCTTTTTCTAATGCAGAAGAACATACGTAGTTCTTATTACGATGTCTAAAATACAATAGACCATATGATAAAGCATCATATTCAATTTCATTAGCCAAAGAATCTGACTTTATGTATAAAACCATTCCATCTTGAACCATTGTCAGTGTGATAGCTGAATATTTCTTTTGAATACGTCTGATAGATTTGTTGTCTTTTGAAATCAAATCTAAAGATTCTGTTTTCCATGAAATATCTTCATTACCATCGATAAGCAGAACGCCACCGTTATCAATCATGGCATAATGTGGAATTCTCCCATCCTTAAAAAAAGAAAGACGCTTATACTGATCAA
>CADBME010000464.1 GCA_902795715.1 uncultured Lachnospiraceae bacterium
ACAAAGTGGGACGATATGATGCGTCCCCATTGTCCCCCTTTATGCTTCTTTTAAATCTACCGCGCTTTTTATGATGTCTACCGCGCCGTCTACTCCGAAAATGCCTGTGTCTATGCTCAGGTTGTAGTTCTTGAGCTCTCCCCATTTCCTGGAGGTGTAGTAGTTGTAATAACCGGATCTTTGTTTATCCATCTTCACCGCGGTTTCTTCAACCTTGTCCATGGGGATCTGATATTCCTGGTGGATTCTTTCTTTCTTGAATTCCATGGGGGCATGGATAAAGACGTTAAGGCAGTTGTCATAATTTCTCAGTGCATAGTCGGCGCAGCGGCCCACAATGATGCAGGGGCCTTCGTCGGCTACTTTTTTGATGGCGTCAAAGGATGCCAGGAAGACTTTCTGGTTTAAGGGCATGTCAAAGGATGCTGCGTTATAGCCTAAGGCGTAAGGGTCCATAACGAGGGAATACAGAAAACTTGTGGTTGGTTTCTCATCAAAGCTCTCGAACATTTCTTCGCAGATTCCGCTTTCTTTTGCGGCAATCTTTAGTAATTCCTTATCGTAGAATGGTATGTCGTAATATTTTGCAAGTTTTCTTCCGACTTCCCGTCCTCCGCTTCCGTACTGTCTTCCCACTGTGATGATCGTTTTCATGATCTCCCTCCTTCCTTTTCATTCCAATTCTTTAAGAATTATACCACAATTTTTGTATAATTTCTATTGATGTTTTTCCTTATAGGTCCCGGCGTATGCTATATCCTGATCGAGCTGGCTTTTAAGCTGGTCCAGGGATTCAAATTTCTTTTCAGGACGCACATGGTGATGGAATTGAAGTTCCAGATCTTTACCGTAAAGGTCTCCTTCATAATCAAGAAAATATGTTTCTACGTTGGGGGTCTCAGTCCGGTCAACCGTAGGTCTTAAGCCGATATTGGTTACCCCCCAGACCTCTTTCCCGTCGATGTCTGCCGTGGTGATGTAAACCCCTTTTGGAGGAAGATACTTATCAGGGTCCAGCGGGATATTGACTGTGGGCACATGGATGGTCCTGCCCAGTTCTTTTCCGTGGATTACTTCACCGCTTATGGTAAAGGGTCTTCCCAGAAGGCTGGCGGCTTCTTCCATATCTGCTTCTTTTAAGGCTTCCTTGACTCGGGTAGAGCTGACGTCTCTGCCATCTTTTTGCAGTTTGTCAACGACAATCAGGTCGTAATCGCAGTCTTCTGCCAGGTAGCGCAGGGTGTCCACATCCCCTGACCGGTTTCTCCCAAAGCGAAAATCTGTACCTACTATTATTTTTCTGGCTCCGACTTTCCCGATCAGAATACGTCTTACGAAGGTATCCGGCTTCATATTGGCAAATTCCCGTGTGAAAGGATGCTCGATCAGCACGTCGACTCCTTTTCTCTGGAGAATAGATTTGCGTTCTTCCTTTGTGTATATCTGGTCAGCAGCGCTTTTTTTGCCGAAGAGCCGGGCCGGCGGACGATCGAAGGTAAAGACCACACTGTTATAATGAAACTTTTTTAAGCGTACAATCTCATCAATCAGCAGTTGATGACCCAGATGAACCCCTTCAAACTTTCCCAGGGCAACTGCAGTATTGGTAAGATGTATATCTTCCGATGTAATATGCTGCATACTTCTTTCCTCTTCTTATCTTCGTCTTTTTGGATCAGCAAAAAAAGAGTTTGACCGGTTTCAGGTAGTTGCCATCTTGCCGGTAAATGCCGATAAAAGCCCCCTTATAGTCATATAATCGGATTTTATCTGCATTTTCACAGCTTCCGGATTCCTTTTCGGTCTGACAGGACTTTATTCCGTGGAGTTGGCAGAATCGGACAGGTAGAGGGTTCCCGTTGTAGAGGAGATGGTTTCCTTCCTGGTCCACAGTGGCTCCGGGATAGTTTTCAAAGACCCGGTCAATGGGAAGGAGGATTCCCGATAAGGGATCCGGGTCTTCCTGATTCCTCTCCCCTTCTTCTTTTCTGGCCTGGATCTGGGAAAGGGTTACAGCCTGGTCGATAGTAAAACGGCCGACCCGGATTCTCTCCAGGGATTCCATACAGCCGCCGCAGCCGGCTTTCTCGCCGATGTCTCTGCAGAGGCTCCGTATGTAGGTCCCCTTGGAGCATGTCACGGTGAAAATGACTCTTGGAATCTGAATCTCCTCCAAACGGATGTCCAGAATCTTCACAGGACAGGCTTTTCTTTCCACCACAATTCCCTGTCTTGCCAGTTCGTAGAGTTTTTTCCCTCCGATTTTTTTTGCTGAATACATGGGCGGAACCTGATCGTATTCCCCCACAAAAGCCATGATAATATCCCGGATCTCATCTCCTGTCACAGATACCTCATTTTCCGACAGGATCTTTCCACTGCTGTCTTCGGTATCGGTAGTAAGCCCAAGAAGTAATGTGGCCCGGTAGCTTTTCTCATGCTCTTCCAGAATGCTGCAGGCTTTTGTCGCTTTTCCCAGACAAACCGGCAGGACCCCGACTGCTCCCGGATCGAGAGTGCCGGTATGCCCGATTTTTTTCTGGCCAAGTATTCCCCGTAGTTTGGCTACCACATCATGGGATGTGTATCCGGCTTCTTTGTATACATTGATAATACCATTTAACATAAGCTTTCGTTTTCTTCCGGGTTATTCAGCTGCTCTTCTACGTAAGAAGCAATGCTCATCACGATATCCCTGGGGTTACCCGGGGCATTGCATCCTGCGGCTCTCTTATGGCCGCCTCCACCAAAAACAGAAGCGATTTTGCTGACATCTACCCGGTCTATGGAACGAAGACTGACCTTATAGGACATATCTTCAATCTGATACATGAAAAGGGCAACCTCCACACCCTCCGTAAGCATCAGCTGGGCGACGATTCCTTCCAGATCGGCCTTGTTCACCTTATAGAAATCAAAGTCTTTTTTTCTGAATACTGAAAAAATCATACGTCCGTCCAGAATCAGAATACTCTCCAGTAAAGCCCGTCCCAGTACAAGGTTCTGCCGGTAAGTCTTCTCATAATAGGTCCCGTTGATAATCCTTGTCGAATCCACTCCCTTGTCGATCAGAGCTCCGGCAATACGCATGACTTTTCCCGTTGTGTTATTGTGGCGAAAAACGCCGGTATCGTGAACCAGGCCGGTGTAGAGTGCCTGGGCACATTCCCTTGAAATATAGTCTTCATCCAGAAGATCCCAGAGGACTTCACAGGTAGAAGAGGCATCCGGCACAACAAAGGCCAGGTCACCGAATCCCTGATTTGTCAGATGATGATCCACGCAGATTCTAAAGGAAGCTTTTTCAAACCAGGCCTGGAAATCCTTAAGCCTCTCCGGCTCAGAGCAGTCAAGAGCAAAATAGAGATCATAGACCTTATTCTTTTCCTTCTGCTGGCGGATACGGTCAGAGTGTTTGAGAAAATTGAATTTGGCGGGAATCGCTTCCAGGAAGAGTGCGACCTCCCTGCCCGGATATCGATCCTCAATATAAGAGCAGAGTCCCAGGCAGGCTCCGATACTGTCCCCATCCGGGCTCATATGGCCTGAGATAGCAATGCTTTGTGCTTTTTCTATCTGGTCATGCAAAAGCCTGATACCGGCCTCCAGAGAAGGTGCACCTGTCACGACCATGGCACCCTCCCTGTCCTGAGAATCCTGGTGATCTATGCATATGTCATTCAAGATTTTTTCTGTCATTTAGGCATCATCCTCTTTATCTCTTTCATGAAGGGGGGCATTGATCTCATCAATCTTTCTGGACATGTTCACTCCGTATTCTATGGACTGATCCATCACAAAACGGATGTCCGGTGTGTTTCTTAAATTCACAGTCCGTGCCAGCTCCCTCTTGATAAAACCTTGGGCGCTCTGCAAACCGGCCAGGGTGTCCGCCTGATCCTGCTCATCACCCAGAACACTGATGTAGGCTTTGCAGGTTTTAAGATCAGGCGCAACTTCTACGGATACAACAGATGTCATGGGGCTGATCCTGGGATCTTTGATTTCTCTGGAGATAATCCGGCTCAGTTCTCTCATCACTTCCGAATTGATTCTCGTATTTTTCACACTGTTTTTTCTCATAACAGCCCTCCATTCCAAAAAGTCCTATCTGGGTACTTCCTCCATGACGAAGCACTCGATCTGGTCGCCTTCTTTAATATCATTGTATTTTTCAAAAACAATACCGCACTCAAATCCGGAACGGACTTCACGGACATCGTCTTTAAAACGCTTGAGAGATGCCAGATTGCCTTCGTAGATGACGATTCCGTCACGGACGATTCTTGCCTGTGAATCTCTGGTAACCATACCGTCCTGAACATAACATCCGGCGATGGTACCCACTCCGGATGCCTTGTAGGTCTGACGTACTTCCACATGACCGATGACCTTCTCGGCATAAACCGGATCAAGCATACCCTTCATGGCGGCTTCTATGTCTTCAATAGCCGTGTAAATGACACGGTAAAGGCGCATATCAACCTTTTCCCGCTCAACGGCAGCTTTGGCCATGGCATCGGGACGAACGTTAAATCCGATGATAATGGCATTGGAAGCAGATGCCAGAGTTACATCAGATTCATTGATGGCGCCGACACCGCCGTGGATTACCTGAATCTTGACTTCCTCGTTGGATAGCTTGACCAGACTCTGACGAACGGCTTCCACAGAACCCTGTACATCAGCTTTGACAACCAGATTCAGCTCCTTGATATTACCGGCCTGAATCTGATCAAAGAGATCATCCAGGGAAAGCTTGGTTCTGGTGTCTTCAAGCATCTTCTCTCTGCCGTAGGCAATAAATGCTTCCGCGGTATTTCTGGCTTCTTTTTCCGTATCAAAGGACATCATGACCTCTCCGGAAAATGGAACGTCATTGAGTCCGAGAATCTCAACAGGAACGGAAGGACCGGCTTCTGTCACACGGTTTCCCTTGTCATCGATCATGGCTCGCACATGGCCGTATACGTGGCCGACACTGATGCTGTCGCCGATTTTCAGCGTACCCTTCTGGATCAGAATGGTAGCGACCGGGCCGCGGCCCTTATCCAGTTTTGCCTCGATAACAAGACCTCTTGCCTTACGATTGGGATTGGCTTTTAACTCCATAACCTCTGCGGTAAGGGTAATCATCTCAAGAAGTTCATCGATACCTTCGCCGGTTTTGGCGGATACAGGAACAAAGACAGTATCTCCGCCCCAATCTTCAGCAATCAGACCGTATTCAGTCATTTCCTGCTTGACACGGTCAATGTTGGCTCCCTCTTTATCGATCTTGTTGACAGCGACAATCACTTCAACCTCAGCTGCCTTGGCATGGTTGATGGCCTC
>CADBME010000465.1 GCA_902795715.1 uncultured Lachnospiraceae bacterium
CTAATATGATGGGACATTGTGAGGATACAGGCAAAAGATTTTATGATTTAGATGTAAAGACTATGGAATACAAGAAAGAGGCTACAAGCAGCTACCAGAGCAGTCTTTACAGGAAGAATGGAGCAACAGCTTAAAAAGTAACCCAAGAGAATCGTAAGCGCGAAATAATCCGACGGATGTGAATGCGCCTTACAATCACTCATAATGGATTTGAACTATAAACTACATTTTAGTGTGAGCACTTGAACTCATGAACCCCATTTTGGTGTCACACGGAAAGGATAGCTTATGTCAGATCCCAAGCAATATCGTACTAAAGAGGAGTGGTTCAAACTCATCCAGGAGTGCCGCAAAAGCGGTTTATCGGACTCTCAATGGTGCTCATTAAATGGTATTAATCGTTATTCATTCAACACAGCTATCAAAAGGCTACGGAAATGCTCTTATGCAATTCCTTCTCATGGCTCTGATGATATACATGACCTAACCCTGCCAAGGCAGGATGTGGTCAAAGTGGATATCATTCCTGATATCCAGCCGCAACAGGAACTTGTTCCTGCAGCAACACCGCACCTTGACAATTCACATATGATAGAGATAAATCTTGGAGATATACAAATCTCTCTTTGCAACGGAGCTGATCCTGATCTTGTAGCAAGGACACTTTCAGCATTAAGGAGCTTCGTATGATCGGCGATATAACAGCTGCAGATGAAATATACATTGTCTGCGGCTATACAGATATGAGAAAGTCAATCGACGGCCTCTGTGCCATAATCGAAGACAAACTCCACTTGGATCCGCGGAACAGGGCACTCTACCTCTTCTGCGGAAGAAGAGCTGACAGGTTCAAGATGCTCCTATGGGAGTCTGATGGTTTTATCCTGTTCTACAAAAGGCTGTCTGCAGAACAGGGAAGATATCGCTGGCCAAGGAACAAAGACGAAGTCCGCAACCTTACCTGGCGAGAGTTCGACTGGCTTCTCTCAGGCATCGATATTGAGCAGCCTAAAGCCATTAGAGCCTCCTGATGCACACGTTTCCAGATTTGTACATTTTTCTGTAAATGCCTTAAATCGGATTAATACAGAGCCTTTATCCCACGCACTTTGGCATATTTGCCGATATTAATCCACTCCAATGTCTGATAAAATCTATATATCAGATGTAAGGAGACCGTCATGGCAAAAGATTCCAGAGACCAGCAGCTCATCGAGCTGAAGGACAACATAAAGGAACTGAATAGAACCATCAAGAATCTTAATGCTGTGATCGAAGCATCAAACAAGCGTGAGGAAGAGCATCTCGAGAGAGAAAAGGTCCTGCAGGAGCAGATCGATTATCTTACCAAGAAACTCTTTGGCAAATCCAGCGAAAAACGTGATGACTTCGAAGGCCAGATGAGCCTCTTTAATGAGGCTGAAACTCTTAAGACGGAGCCTGATCCGGAAGAACAGGAATTCATAACCGTCGAAAAGCATTCCCGTAAGAAAAAAGCAAAAATGGCTGATAAATTTGCGAACGTTCCGGTACAGAAAAAGTACATCGATGTACCGGAGGAGGATCGCATCTGCGGCCAGTGCGGAACTCCACTTGAAAGAATAGGCGAGGAGTATGTCCGCCGGGAAATAGAGATCATAAAGCCCTCTATAAAGATCGTAGAATACTACAGCGTTACTTATGGATGTCCTAAGTGCAAGAAAGAGGCTGAAAGGCCTGTTATGGTAAAAGGTCGTGATATAAAGCCACACCTGCTGCATGGAATGGCTTCTGCAGGAACAATTGCCTGGGTTATGTATCAGAAGTATGTAAATGCACTTCCGCTCTACAGACAGGAAAGGGACTTCAAGCTCCTTTACAACGTAGATATCTGCAGGGGCACGATTGCCAACTGGATCATAAACAATGCCGAAGACTTTCTTGCTCCGCTCTGCAACTACTTCCAGCGGAAGCTTGTAACAAGCAGGTACGTAATGGCCGATGAAACTCCGGTCCAGGTACTGAAGGAGGAAGGACGAAGACCTGAATCGAAATCCTACATGTGGGTCTTCAGAAGCGGGGAGTATGACGAGCAGCAGATCGTTCTGTTCCATTACTCTGAGACCAGGGCAGGCGAAACTGCCAGGGAATTCCTTGAGGGATTCCACGGATACCTGGTGACCGATGGGTATAGTGGATACAACAAACTCAAGGACCGCACACGGACGTCCTGTTGGGCACATGTACGCAGGTATCTGGTAGATGCCATCCCTAAAGGTAAAGAGTATGATCACACTCAGCCTGCAGTGCAGGGACTCGTGTATATCGACAAGCTCTTCGAC
>CADBME010000466.1 GCA_902795715.1 uncultured Lachnospiraceae bacterium
AGGAAGGCCTTCCCGTCTTTATTTTGCCGGAAAAATGACAGAAGACCTGGGTGGAGCAAAGATTTATCTTAAGCGTGAGGATCTCAACCATACGGGAGCTCATAAGATCAATAACGTGCTCGGTCAGGCCCTGCTTGCAAAAAAGATGGGTAAAAGGCGCCTGATTGCTGAGACAGGAGCCGGACAGCACGGTGTTGCCACGGCAACTGCCGCGGCTCTTATGGGCATGGAGTGTGTGGTTTTTATGGGAGAAGAGGATACTATTCGCCAGGCTCTCAATGTCTATCGCATGCGCCTGCTTGGTGCAGAAGTTGTCCCTGTAAAAACAGGCACGGCAACACTCAAGGATGCGGTCTCGGAAGCCATGCGTGAATGGACTTCACGAATCAGTGATACCCATTATTGCCTGGGGTCTGTTATGGGGCCCCATCCTTTCCCGACTATCGTCCGGGATTTTCAGGCGGTAATTTCCAAGGAAATCAAAGAGCAGATGATGCAGAAAGAGGGCAGGCTGCCCGATGCAGTCATTGCCTGTGTGGGAGGCGGTTCTAATGCAATCGGTTCTTTTTATCATTTTATCGGTGACCAAGACGTAAGGCTTATCGGCTGCGAAGCAGCAGGACGTGGCATTGATACCTTTGAAACTGCAGCGACGATCTCCACGGGCAGACTGGGAATCTTCCACGGTATGAAGTCCTATTTCTGCCAGAATGAGGACGGTCAGATCGCACCGGTCTACTCTATTTCCGCCGGACTTGATTACCCGGGCGTTGGCCCTGAGCATGCCCATCTGCATGATTTGGGGAGAGCGGAATATGTGGCCATCACCGACGAGGAAGCAGTGGAAGCTTTTGAATACCTGTCCGGAACTGAGGGCATCATTCCGGCCATCGAGTCGGCTCATGCCGTGGCTTATGCCATGAGGATAGCACCGACATTGGACAAGGAAAAAATCATCGTAATCACCATTTCCGGCAGAGGCGATAAAGACTGTGCCGCTATTGCCCGCTACAGGGGGGAGGATATTTATGAGTAATATAAAAAAAGCTTTCGAAAAAGGTAAGGCCTTTATTGCTTTCATCACCTGCGGTGACCCTGACCTGGAGACAACGGCAGCGGTGGTTCGCACTGCTGTCGAAAACGGTGCGGACTTGATAGAACTGGGTATTCCCTTCTCTGATCCAACAGCTGAGGGACCGGTTATCCAGGGGGCAAATCTTCGGGCGCTGAAGGCCGGTGTCACCACAGATAAAGTTTTCGCACTCGTCCGGGAACTGAGAAAAGATGTAAAAGTTCCCATGGTCTTTATGACCTATGCCAATGTCATTTTCTCCTACGGTGCGGAGAAGTTTATTTCTGCCTGTCAGGATATTGGAATTGACGGACTCATCCTTCCCGACCTTCCCTTTGAGGAAAAGGAAGAATTTCAACCCTTGTGCAGACAGTACCAGGTTGACCTGATATCTCTCATAGCTCCCACCTCTGAAAATCGTATCGCCATGATCGCCGGGGAGGCAGAAGGCTTTCTCTATATAGTGTCAAGCCTCGGCGTTACAGGGACCCGAAGTGAAATAAAGACGGATCTTGAATCCATCGTCAAAGTTGTAAGAGAAAATACGGATATTCCCTGTGCGATTGGATTTGGCATTTCCACTCCGGATCAGGCGAAGAAAATGGCAGACATCTCCGATGGAGCCATCGTCGGTTCAGCCATTGTCAAGCTGCTTGAAAAGTACGGAAGAGAGGCACCCGCCTATATAGGAAATTATGTTAAATCCATGAAGGATGCCATCTGATTTATTCTGCCTTGACGCCTCGAATCAGACTGTGATATATTAATAAAATCTTAAGAACCCAAAGAAATTCGTAAGAATAAAGCGAAAGGGTAAGGCCGGAGCTGATTTTGTTGATATGGACTTCGTGAGTCTGATTGAATAAGAGGATGAAAAATGGAGAATAAGACGATACAGGATAATACCGGCGAGACATCAATCCGCAGAAGCAGGCGGGCGATGAAAAGAATACAGAAGTGGGATATTCTGAAGGCCTTTCTTATTTTCTGCGTTGTTCTTGGCCATATAGCGGATACCTATACCGGCAGCTATGTTGAAATGAGGGGCTTGTATTTCTTTATTTATATATACCATATGCCTCTCTTCATTTTTGTGTCAGGATTATTTGCCAAAAAGTCAATCAATCGAAATCGGATTGATAAGATTATCGGTTATCTTGCCCTCTATCTGGTGATGAAAGCGGCATATTTTGCCTACACGGCTATTGTGTATCAGAGCTACGAGCTGACCATCCTGACGGAGAGGACTGTGCCCTGGTTTATGCTGGTTCTTCCGATTTTTATGGGTATTACCATGCTGGTTAAGAAGATTGCTCCACGTTATATTCTGATACTCAGTGTTTTTCTGGCATGTTTTGCCGGCTATGAGGCGGGAATCGGTGATTTCCTGGCTCTTTCCAGAGTGATTGTTTACTATCCCTTCTATTATCTAGGATATATCATGAATCGTGAGGCGATTGAAAACCTCTGTCACAAGCCGGTTTTGAAGATTGTATCTGTAGTCGTGATTGTGGTGACGGCATTTATTGTCATATCAAGCTGCGAAGAAATCTATTGGATCCGTCCCTTGTTGACGGGGAGGAATTCCTTTTATCTATTGGGCCAATATTTCCCATGGGGCTGGCTGTGCCGGCTGATCTACTATTTTGCTTCAGTCCTTGTTTGTGCGTCGGTGGTGATTCTTATCCCGGACAGGACCCCGGCAGGCCTACTCGCAAAGGTCGGACAGCAGACCCTGGGTGTCTTTGTTTTTCATCCCTTTGTCCTGTCTATCCTGTTGAATCTACTGGGATTTGGCAGCGTACTGGTTTATATGCCTCCTTTCTTTGGCATATGGAATACAGTCATCCTGGCACTCGTCGTGACAGTAGTTCTATCCATACCTGTATTTACCATGCTGCTATCAAGGATTATGAATGTGCCTTTGAGACCGGTTGTGAGAAGGAGTTCCTTCTAAAACATCACAATATATACCTGCTAATTGAATAATATAGGCTTTAATAATATAAGCTTTCCGATTGGACCGTACGAACAGACAGATTATCTTATTGTTCGTGCGGTTTTTCATCTTTTTGGACAGGGAGAATAGAGATGGTTGGCAACTTGGATCGGCATGAAAGCAGTGCCCATAAATCCTATTGACAAGATAGGAAATAGCAGATATAATTCCTGTTGATATGACAGAAATTATAATAGGAGACATGTATTTTGCTGAGTTTTCAAAATTGCCGGACAAGGCCCGAAGGATGCATGTCACTCTCATGGAATTGCCTGGACAATTCCCATTAAATTAGGATAGAGGATGGTGATAATAATGTATGTTTATGCAGATAACGCAGCTACCACAAAACCAAGTGAAAAGGCTGTCAAGGCCATGACCGACTGCCTGAATGATATTTACGGAAATCCCTCCAGCCTCCACAGTGTTGGACAGAAAGCGGCTGAAGTCCTTCAGCAGGCCAGGGAAGAAGTGGCCGGAATTCTGGGTGCGGATTTTAATGAAATCTATTTTACATCCGGCGGAAGTGAGGCTGACAATCAGGCTATACGCACAGCAGCTCTGAACGGGGCAAAAAAAAAGAAAAAACACCTGATCTCCACAAAGATCGAACATCATGCCGTACTTCACACTCTGGACAAGCTGGGCAGAGAAGGGTTTGAGATTACTCTCCTTGATGTGGGAGAGGATGGAATCGTGGATCCTGAACGTGTTCGGGAGGCAATCAGAGAAGACACCGCTCTGGTGACCATCATGTATGCAAACAATGAGATCGGAACCCTACAGCCGATCGATGAAATTGCGAAGATCTGCAAGGAGAAAAATGTGGTTTTCCACACCGATGCCGTGCAGGCTGTAGGCCACATTCCTATTAATGTTCATGAACAGCAGATTGATATGTTGTCCTTGTCAGGACATAAATTCCATGGACCCAGGGGAATCGGAGTTCTCTATGTCAGGAAAGGTATCCCCCTTAGGAATCTGATTGAGGGCGGAGCCCAGGAACGGGGAAAAAGAGCCGGTACGGAGAATCTTCCGGCTATTGTCGGCATGGCTGCCGCACTGAAGGAAGCTGTTTCCAATATGGAGGAAAATGCCGAGAAGGAGATCCGCATGAGAGACCGTCTGATCGAAGGCCTTTCAGCCATCCCTCATGCCAGGTTAAACGGTGATCCTCGCAGAAGGCTTCCAGGAAACGTAAACTTCTGTTTTGAAGGAATCGAAGGAGAATCCCTCCTCCTCCTCCTGGATGACCGGGGCATAGCTGCCTCCTCAGGGAGTGCCTGTACTTCCGGCTCTCTGGATCCCAGCCATGTGCTTCTGGCAATCGGTCTTCCCCACGAAGTGGCCCACGGGTCTCTGAGACTGACCATTGATGCCGGAAATACAGATGAGGAGATTGAACACATTATTAAAACGGTCCCGGAGATCGTAGCTTACCTAAGAGATATATCACCTATCTGGGAAGATTTGGAGAAAGGGGAGAAAGAACATGTTATATAGTGAAAAAGTAATGGACCATTTTCGTAACCCCAGAAATCTGGGAAAAATGGAAGACGCCAATGCCATCGGTGAAGTAGGCAATGCCAAATGCGGCGACATCATGAAGCTTTACCTTAAGATAAACGATCAGGGCATCATTGAAGATGTAAAATTCAACACTTTCGGATGCGGATCGGCCATCGCAAGTACATCCATGGCCACGGAGATGATCAAAGGAAAGTCAGTGGAGGAAGCCCTTGGCCTGACCAACAAAGCCGTAGTTGAAGCTTTAGACGGTCTTCCCAACCATAAGATCCATTGCTCTGTCCTTGCCGAAGAAGCAGTCAAGGCGGCCATTAAAGACTATTATGACCGGTCAGGCATAGAATATGATCAAGAACAGTTCAGTATGGGAGACATGGCAGAAGAAGCCCATGACTCCTGCGGAATACTGTAATTATTCTATCGCTTTTTTATAAAAATTGAAGGGAAAAGACAATTTTTTTGTAAATAATATAAGTGTATGAAAATATTTTCCATGTTGTATCGTCAATAATATACAGTTATAATGTGTGTAACAATCTGAAACGGTTCAGTTTGTGTAAATGTACTTGGGGCCGGCTATTCATTCGACAAACAGCCGGGGCTAATCATTAAGTGTGATTCACGAAGGAGGTTACTATGGAAAAGTATATTATGACGATCGACGAAGGTACTACCAGCGCACGTGCGGTTGTATTTGATCACAGTGGTGAGATCATCAGCGTTTCTCAGAACGAATTCAATCAGTATTATCCGAAGCCGGGCTGGCTGGAGCAGAATCCGATCGAAATCTGGACTACTACACTTGAGGTTATGCGCCGGGCTATGGGTCGTGCAAATCTTGTTCCGGAGCAGATCGTTGCCATCGGTATCACCAATCAGCGTGAGACCAGTGTTGTATGGGACAGAAAGACCGGCGAACCGGTTTACAGAGATATTGTATGGGGCGACAGAAGAACTGCAGGTCACTGTGACTGGCTCAAAGAAAATGGCTATGAGCAGATGATCAAGGAAAAAACCGGTCTGGTAGTTGATCCTGAGTTCTCCGCCGGAAAGATTATGTGGATCCTTGATAATGTAGAAGGTGCAAGAGAAAGAGCTGAAGCCGGTGAACTCGTATTTGGCAATATCGATACATGGGTTCTCTGGAACCTGACAGGCGGCAAGGTTCATGCAACCGATCCGTCTAACGCATCCAGAACCTCCCTTTATAATATTCATACACTTGAATGGGACGATGAGCTGCTTAAACTCTTCAATATTCCCAAATCTATGTGTCCGGAAGTTAAAGACAGCTGTGGTGATTTTGGTGTTACCAACACACCGGAAGCTTTCGGCGGAGCTGCTATTCCGATTACCGGTATTCTTGGTGACCAGATGGCTGCAACATTTGGCCAGTGCTGCTTCAAGAAGGGCGAAGGAAAGATGACCTATGGTACCGCCGGTGTATTTGATGTTAACTGCGGTGATGAGCCCGTTGATTCCAAGAGTGGCCTTCTGACCACGATTGGATGGAAGATTGGCGATGAGATTCAGTACCTTCTTGAAGGTGTTGTATTCAATGCCGGTTCCACCATCCAGTGGCTCCGTGATGAGCTTGACTGTATTGAGGATTCCGCTGATTCCGAGTACTTCGCTAAGAAGTCCGAACTTCCTCTGGGAACCGTTTATTTCGTTCCTTGCTTCTCCGGTTTGGGAGCTCCCAACTGGGATGCATACGCAAGAGGAATGATCATGGGTATGTCCCGTGGTGCAACCAAGAACGATATCATCCGTGCAGCTCTTGACTCCCTGGCATATCAGACCAGAGACATGGTTGACTCTGTAGGCGGAGACCTTGGAGAGCCCATGAGCGTGCTTCGTATCGACGGCGGTGCTGCCAACAACGATCTGATGTCCCAGTTCGTAGCTGATATCCACGGTATCGATGTTGACCGTCCGGCCAATGTTGAGACCACAGCAGCAGGTGCAGCTTATATTGCCGGTCTTCAGGTAGGATACTGGAAAGATAAAGACGATGTTATCGCTGCAAGAAAAGTTGGTAAGATCTTTAAGCCGGAGATGGATGCTAAACAGAGAGAAAGACTCTATAAAGGCTGGCTCAACTGTCTCGACGCCATCATGGTTTGGAGCAAGGGAGAGAAAGAACTTCAGGCTCAGGACTAATAAGCCGGATCTTTTCTGCACAATGTTATTATGACATTCAGTCTGTAATAGAAAGTGCTATGGTTCGCACGGAAGGCCGCCCCAAAAGGGCGGCCTTCATACTTTAGGCCATAAGTCCGGAAAGCTGTGTATGCTCGTATGCATACACATGCCATGTCAGGAGTAGATTGCAAGCGGCTAATCCGTACGCCGGCATGCCTCGTAAGAAAAAATTAAGATTTTCTTGACAATAATCAGCAATAATTATACTATTAATAGCAAGCAGTAATAGCAAGCAGCTTAATTGACACTTTAAAGAAAGGACGGTAGATATGAGCGGATTTATTAAAGAATTTAAAGAATTTATTTCCCGTGGTAATGTAATGGATATGGCTGTTGGTGTCATCATTGGTGGCGCTTTTTCCGCTATAGTAACATCCCTGGTTGAAGATGTGATCATGCCCATTATTGCAATTCCGACTAAAGGGGCTGATTTCACCAAGATGAAGTTAGGTCCCATCATGATCGGTAACCTGATTTCTGCAGTTATCAATTTCCTGATTATTGCCTTTGTACTTTTCACTGTAATCAAAGCATTCAATAAAGCCAAGGCTTTAGCAGTACCGGGCGGGGAAGAAGAGGAAGTTCTGACAGTCAAAACCTGTCCTTATTGCAAGTCTGAGATTGATATCGAAGCAACCAGATGTCCTCATTGTACATCCGAACTGCCTGAAGAACAGTAAGATCAGTCAAGATCAGTTGAATCTGCGGCAGAAAAAGAGTTACAGACAAAGTAAAAGGGATATTTTCGGTATAATATGAAAATAATCAATCCAATACAGATAGGAGTCTTCCTGTGAAAAGAAACTGTCCTTATGCAAAAAAATGCGGCGGATGCCGCTTTATAACAGAGGATTACGAACAGGAGCTTCAGAAAAAACAAGCAGAAGTCAGCAAAATGCTGGCTTCTTTTTGTAAAGTGGAGCCCATCATCGGAATGAAAGATCCTCTTCACTACCGCAACAAAGTACACGGGGTAGTAGCCGGCGACCGGAAGGGAAACTGTTTTACCGGAATCTACGCTGAGGGAACTCATCGGGTTATCCGGGTGGACCGCTGCCTGATTGAGAATGAGAATGCAGACCGGATCATGAATACCATCACCGACCTTATGAAGTCCTTCAAAATGAAACCTTATGACGAAGACAGCGGCAGAGGCTTTCTCAGGCATATCCTGATCCGGACCGGACATGTAAGCGGTCAGATATTGGTGGTACTCGTGACATCCACCAATGTATTCCCCGGTAAAAATCATTTTATCAAGGTCCTTCGAAAAGAACATCCGGAAATCACATCGATTGTTTTGAATATAAATAATCGAAAGACCAGTATGATTCTCGGAGACCGACAGCAGATTTTGTATGGCAGGGGATATATAGAAGATCGATTATGCGGGAAAACCTTCCGTATATCTCCTAAATCATTTTATCAGGTAAACCCGGTCCAGACGGAGATCCTCTATCAAAAAGCCATTGAATACGCACAGTTAACCGGGAAAGAAAGTGTCATAGATGCTTACTGCGGCATCGGAACCATCGGCATGGCTGCCTCAGATCACTGCGCTCAGGTGATTGGCGTGGAGCTCAACAAGGATGCCGTCCGGGATGCCATATCCAATGCAAAGAGAAATCAGACAAAAAATATCAGATTCCTTTGCGGTGACGCAGGGGAGTACATGGTGAAACTGGCATCGGAAAAGCAAAAAGCCCATGTGGTCTTCATGGATCCGCCCAGGGCCGGCAGTGACCGCCGCTTTCTGTCCTGCCTCCTGAAAATGAGTCCGTCCCGGGTGGTATATGTATCATGTAACCCTGAAACTTTGAAAAGAGATCTGGCATATCTGACCGGGCATGGCTACAGGGCAAGAAAGATTCAGCCAGTAGATATGTTCCCCGGAACCGGGCACGTCGAGACTGTCTGTCTACTAACACATTCTTGAAGAAAAAGGGCTGAAAAAGCCTGAAATCAAGGGGTTTCCGTCACCAGGAGCA
>CADBME010000467.1 GCA_902795715.1 uncultured Lachnospiraceae bacterium
AAATACTTGACTTCCCTGTCAACTATTTCTGTTGACTGAGTAACCAGGCATATTTCAGAACTTTCGACTGTTTTACTTCAGTTATATTTGATGTCCTACATACCAGAAGGCAGCAAAAATGTAAGGAAGTTAACGTTAATGAAATATCATATGTACTATAAGCGACAATATTACCATTACAATAATGAACACTCTAAGAATTCTTGCCGGTTCCTTCCATATGTCGTTAATATATGATTCTATTTCTTTATTACTTTTTATATTGTCTATCTTTGCTGAAATAGACTTGACCTCTTTTTGGGATAAATAAGCTTCTTGTCTATTATTTATCCATTTAGCACTGTGTTCAATCAGCTTCTTTTTATAGTAGTTATAAAAAACTCTAATAAGTATGATCAGCAAACCAAACTGGCAGATTGATAAGACGATGTATTTGCTCAAGTTTGATAAGTCACCATCCCACACGAACATCTGTCCCGCCGAAATCAAGTTCACAACAAATGTTACTAATGCAAGAGATATACCAACTATGGATAATATATTCAAGTTCTTACTTATTAAATCGTTACTATGTTGTTCCTCTTTTTCTAATCTTATTCTGTTGCGTTCAGCTTTTAATGTCGCTATATTATGTAGATTTATCAGTCCTTCTTTCACATAATCATTGAGTTCTTTTATACGCAGTGAACGTTTTATAATATCATAAATCTCTACACCCTGCTCCTGGAAGGTCACCTCCGGTAAATATACTTGGTTTTCAAACGAAATATATTTCTGCCACAACCCCTCTACAACATTTAATACACTTTCCGATTCCTGGTTCGCTTTTTCTTGACCGTTAATTTCATTACTTATCCGCTGTCCTTCATACTCTATATTCGTAATGATTGCCCTTTGTGCCAGTGCCAGTTTGATCATATCTACGTATATAGTTAAGAACGGATTAATAACAGCTATCTTAAGGAAAGCAGCCTCACCTGTCACACACACCAAAGAGTATTCAGTAGCAGCGTGTACCGTCCCTACATCAACCCATCTTCCCAGAACATGCTCTTTTAGTTTGTCTTTCAACATGTGAATATTATAACAGGTAATACTGTCTTCCAAAAATATAAATTGATACAGCTGCTCTGCTTCATTCCTGTGCAATTCCGGCACAAGATAACGGTAGGTATTTTCTTTACCAGATGGATTCATGTTTGACGTATCGTTTCTCAGACCAGTAGAAGACGTCTTGGAAATTGGAGGATAATCGCTATTTCTATAGAGACAGGCCGTAAACATACGGTCATCAAGAACTGGCTTTAATTTGTATCGTTTAGGCGCATTTTTTCCACGAAAGAATATTTTTGAAACGAGATCCATCGATATTTCTAAATCCGCATTATCAGATCTATGAACTATTTCATTGAAATCGATAGCAATGCATGCTTCCTCGCCATCATGCTGCAAGCCGTAGATGATGATCTGGTCTGCATTTAAAATCGCCCTTGGGTTGTTGTTATCGTTTTCCACTCCGAGACACGGAACACCTACCCTCCTGCCAAAGTTATTGATAATATTTATCTGCTGTTCAATTGTTTCCTCTTTATTAAGGTTATTTTGCAGATTACTAATTTCTTGATTATCCAGAATCTTAAGTTCACGTGAATCAGAGGAATCACTAAGGAAGGCATACTGTCTGTTTCCTTTATAATACTCAAGCTCAAAAGAAAAAATGCCGATTTTATATGTGGGTAACAGTAGTATTGTTAATTGATTGATAGAAAGATCGTAGGAAGTAACATAATACCCTTTCTTCTTTTTATATTCATCTGATAACGCATCTGTATTATTAAAACAATCATCATCGATTTTCTTTACAATCCTATAGGTTGCTGTGCCTGGATCTATTTTATATTTGTAATAGATGGCTGTATCACCTTTGACACCTTCATGATAAGCGAAAAAATTCTCAGAAAAAAGCAATGCTCTGGCTTTTGGTAAAAAATACTGATATTCATTAAACTCCAGTAATCTCTGTTTTGAATCCGGAGAAACGACATCTGCCCCTGTCTGATGCAAATGAATCTGGACCCAGCGATCTTTGTCCCTTGAAATCCATTCCTCTAGTTTTTCTTTGTAAATAAAAGGGTATATGAAAGTATGATAGCTAATCGGTAATTCAGTTCTCTTTGAAACGTCTGCAGTCTTTTCCAAAACAACGCCTCGCCTTCATCTATTTTAATTCGTTATCCTGGTTTGAACCTTTTCTGCCTTTTTCGATAACCAGTAATAGTGTTCTCCCGTACGGTCTAATTCATCACATTTTTTAATGTGTCCATATCCCGTATTCGTTTTAGCCCCAACGCCATACCTTTCCAAGATGATCATGAATAGTTCTTTCTTGATTTCGGATGTAAGCTCGTAGCAGTTCTCCCCGACAGTAACACAGGTATCCTGCAGCAAAAGCCTTACAAGTATAGTCACTTCCGGGCGTATTTTCAAAAGGCGCAGAGGGTTTATTTTTGTCAGGCCATCATAATTCAGATCAGATGCTTCCGTATGAGGCGCTTCATGGGATGTAATATATTCCAGTCCTAGAATCCTTCCCTCTTTATCACCAGCAACAGGAAATACATCCAGGAATATATCCTGTCCTTCTTCAAATATTGCATTTTCCAGGGCATGAATTACTTCTGTGTTTACATCAAGCAACAGGCCAAT
>CADBME010000468.1 GCA_902795715.1 uncultured Lachnospiraceae bacterium
ATCCCTTCCGCCTTTCCACCTGACCGGTTGACAATATCTACTCCGCCCGGATGCCATCTGGTGATGCGGCAATCCGGCAGCAGGTCTTTCAGCATCCGGTCCTTCTCTGTCCCCGTGAAGCACACGGCCATGTAGATATCCTCCCCGGTATAAACCATCTCTTTTGGAGCCGGGGTGTTTATATCTCCGAGAACAGAAATAACATGGTCAGTAAGATAATTGATATAAATCCGGTCTTCTTCCATCAGCTGCAAAGGGACCTTCCCCTCATGAAAAAGAGCCAGGATATTTTCTTTGTTCTCCCCTTCAAAGGGCAGGCCATCGATCAGAACCTTGTCCGCGTTATAGATGGTCTGACCGTTCATCATCACATAGGCATCAAAGGGGATATCATTTCCCGACAGATCATCCATCTCAAGCAGATGCCGGCCTGTAGCCAGGCCGCAGGGAATACCCTTGTCCTGGAGAAGGCGTATAGCTTGCCGGGTACTCTCCGGCACCTTGCCCATCTCATGGCAGACAAGTGTGTCATCCACATCGAAGAAAACAAATTTTGGTTGAAAATGTTTTGGGTATCCGGCCATATCTTTCTCTCCCGCTGATTATATTTAAAATAATTGATTTGATATTATCTTTTTTCTCCCGTTTCTTATTTCCTTTGTATTATATCATGCAAGGTGAGATGACGCACCGATTTCCTCCAGCATCTTGAAAAACCATTTTGAAAAGCCGGAACAAAACTACAGCAGCCGGGAAATTAGAAAGAGGTCCTGCATAAGCTTCTTTTTGACAGGCCATGCAATGTCTGCTATATTCAAATGTATCTTTTAATAAAAGTGACAGAATGCACACTTAAGAATCCTTGTCCGCCAGAACAGGAGAGCACTATGAAATATGTATGCAGTGACCTTCATGGTCAGTATGACCTGTATAAACAATTGATGGAGAAAATCACCCCTGATGATACTCTTTATGTAATCGGGGATATGATTGACCGTGGTCCTTCCAGTATTCCCATCCTCAGGGATATGATGAAAAGAGAGAATGTGGTTCCTTTCCTGGGCAATCACGAGCTCATGATGCTCGATTATCTGAGCGGGACCGGCATGCCGGAAACCTGGTTCCTGGGTGCCAATGGGGGCCAGATTACTTACCGGGAGTTCCAGGATATTGATGACAGGGAGAAGGAGGAGATCCTTAGCTATCTCCGGACCTCCTGGGTTCAGAAGTATGTGGAAGTGGATGGAATCTCCTATGCTCTCTCCCACAGTTATTTTCTTCCGGGTCAGGTTGGGAAGGATGTGCGTTACTGTGATGCCGGATCCTGGGAGGATGTATTTCAGGCGGTATGGTATTCTCCTTACCGGCTTTGGGAATACATGTCTCCGGCTGAGTATGATGATGGCTATATCCACATCGTCGGCCATATACCGGTACAGACCCAGGGGGTGGATAAGCCTCCTTTCTACAACCCTTCTGTTGGTCATAGTCTGATCACCATAGACGGTGGATGTAATCTCATTTCCCGAGGACATTACGGTGGACTCTACTGTATGAGTCTGGGAGAAGAGAGAAAGGAATTCTGGTTTTCTCCATTTGATGAAATAAGCAAATGACTGGCAAAGGTAATTGCAGAGCCCTTTGTGATGGTTTTTATTCTGCCTTGACTTTAGACTTTTAAGCCGTCTGATTTTACTGGACTTTTCTGTGAGTTGGTGATACAATTTTTTGTATAAAATGGATCTGAGGTGTTAGTTGATCCGCAAGATGTATTCGTGCTTTGAGGCGGAATATATCCTGCGGTTTTTTCATTTAATCTCTTCAGACGGAAGGCTTTTTGCTATTTATTAATCATTTAAGGAGGGACAAAAATGGCAAAGTATATTATCGGTATTGATGCGGGGACAACAGGAATTCGTGCCATTGCTTTTGACCACGATTCCAATATTTTATCCAATGCCTATTCGGAATTCACTCAGTATTTTCCCGAGCCGGGCTGGGTAGAGCATGACACGGACGAGATCTATGATGTCACTATGGCCATGATTGAAAAGTGCGTGAAAGACGGTGGACTGGATCTTGCAGATCTGGTGGCAATCGGTATCACCAATCAGCGTGAGACCACCTGCCTGTGGGATAAGAATACCGGCAAGGCTGTATATCGTTCCATCGTTTGGCAGGATATGAGAACGGCAGACCGCGTTGCTGAGTTCAATGCTAAATATATGCCTGCAAAATATTCTTCCCTTGGCAGTATCGCCATGACTAATGGATCCGGGCCTAAGATTGAGTGGATTATGGCCCATGCTCCTGAGGTCAGGAAGGGAATCGAAGAAGGCAATGTTTTGTATGGCTGGGTGGATACCTGGCTTATGTGGAAGCTTTCCGGCGGCAAGGCCCATGTAACAGACTTTACCAATACAGCCGGAACCCTTCTGGGCGATGTAACGACACTGGATTATGATCCGGAGATGCTTAAGGAATTCGGAATTCCCAGAGAGATCCTTCCGGAACTGACACTGACCGGCAAGACTATTGTCTATACCGATCCGGATGTATTCTTTGGCTATAAGGTCCCGATTGCAGCTACCTCCGGAGACCAGACCGCCGCCGCTGCAGGTCAGGCTTGCATTAAACCCGGTATGATCAAGAATACATATGGTACCGGTTCCTTTATCGTTATGAACGCCGGAGAGAACCTGCCTCAGAATATTCCCCATGAAACCGGCCTCTTTATCGAGACGGCCAATGACATCACAGACAAACAGCACTATGCTCTGGAAGGATTCGCCAATGTATCCGGATCGGCTATTCAGTGGCTGAGGGATGGTGCGGGGATGGTTTCCAATGCCAAGGAGGCTGAGGAACTTGCCAACTCCGTGGAAGACAATGGCGGCGTATATTTTGTTCCTGCTTTTGCCGGACTGCCCAACGGATCCGATCCCTATGCACGTGGTACCATCATCGGTATAACCCGTGGCACAACCAAGGCTCACATCTGCCGTGCTGCCATCGAGGCCATGGCTTACCAGGTGGCTGAATCCTTTAATGCCATGGCAGAGTATGCCGGTGTTGAGATCCAGTCGGTAAGGGCTGATGGCGGCGGAGCTCAGAATGATTTCCTTCTCCAGTTCCAGGCCGATATTCTTGGTGTTCCGGTAGAGCGTCCGGTCATCACTGAGACCACCTGTCTGGGTGTTGCCTTCCTCGCCGGTGTTGCCGTAGGTTTCTGGAAGGATATGGAGGAAGTGGCATCCAAGTGGCAGTGTGAGAAACGTTTTGAGCCAAGGCTTAGTGAAGAACAGCGCAAGAAGTTGATGGATGGCTGGAACAAGGCAATCAAGCACGCTTCCGGCTGGCTTAAATAATGAATAATTGAAAGGGAAATATGGGAAATATAGCTTTTATCAACGGAAACGTCATCCCCATGGACGTAAGGAAACGGTATTCTGCCGTTCTGGCCCTGGATGGGAAGATTGCAGCCGTGGGGTCGGATGAAGAGATCATCGAAGCGGCTAACAAGGCCGGAGTTCCGCTTAAGGACCTTGGCGGAGCTACGGTACTGCCCGGATTCCATGACTGTCATGCCCATTTGTCCCTGACCGGCTTTGACGCCCAGGGAATCAATATGTACGATGCAAAGGATATTCCGGAGATTATGGACCGTCTCAAAGAGGCCAATGAAAGCTGGGACAAAGACCGCTGGCTTTATGGCATGCGGATTGATGAAGGCCTGCTGGCTGAGAAGAGGCCTCCGACAATGCAGGAACTCGACGCCATCGACCGGCCGGTTTTCATATCGGACCGTGGCGGCCATTATGTTCTGGTCAACCGGCTTGCTTTTGATGCTCTGGGGATTGATGAAAATCTGACAGGAGTTCGCAAGGATGAAAAAGGTCAGCTGACCGGCCGACTCCAGGATGTGGCAAACAAGGAGGCAAGGAACCGCTTCCCCAGAACCAGACAGGAATACCTTGAAGCCATGCGGTGGACGGGGGAGGAAGCTCTCAGGAAGGGAACCACTACCATCCATGCCCAGGAAGGTTTTACCAGGGACGACCCGGCGGTAGAACTCCTTCTGGAAAATGAAGATGACTTCCCGGTGGATCTGGTTATTTACTGGTGTTACATGCCTGAATATGATGACCCCATGGCCAAAAAGATGGGGATCCTGGGCGGAGATATTCTCCTGGACGGATCCATTGGATCCAGGACTGCTGCTTTCCTGGAACCTTACAGTGACGGGGACGGATGCGGCTATCTGAATTATACCGATGAGGAAGTCTATGGTTTCGTCGAAGCCGGAATCGTCCGCGATCTGGCCATGAGCTTTCATGTTATCGGGCAAATGGGAATCAAGAAGGCCCTGGATGCCTATGAGGATGTCATGAACCGTCATCCGGAAAAGAAGGAAACCGCAAAATTGCGTCTGGAACACTTCGGATGGCCGGATCAGGAGGATATCGACCGGGCAGCCAGACTGGGCGTCCGTATATCCACCCAGCCCCCCTTTACCTATCTGCGGGGTGGTCCGGAGTCCATCTATCGGTCAAGACTGGGTGAGGACCGGGAGAAAGCCGGATATCCGCTCAGACTCATGCTGGACGCCGGACTGTGTGTGGGAGGCGGATCTGACTCGGATATAACGCCCCTTGACCCTCTTTTAGGTATCCACGCAGCGGTAAATCAGCCCTATCCCGAGAATTCCGTAACACCCTATGAAGCGGTGCGCATGTATACAAGCGAAGGAGCCAGATGCGGATGGGAAGATGACTATAAAGGGAAACTGATACCGGGCATGCAGGCCGACATGGTCATCCTGGAAGAAGATCCCATGACCGTCAACCCTCAAACCATCAAGGACATCAAGATCCTGGGCACGGTAAGAAAAGGTGACCTGGTTTATGAAAACGGTCTTTGATTCAAGAAAGAAACAATAGGATAAAAGAAGAATAGTATTAATTACAAAAAAGACAAAATAACAGAACAAAAGAGATAAAGGAGACAGAAAGAGTTCTCTGTCTCCTTTTCCTTTGAACTGGTCGAAAATCATAAGAAAAGGAGAAGGGAAAAAGGAAATAGTTTCCTGGCTTCTTACATAGTCTGAGGGGGGGGAGGGATCTATGAGGATTGGAGGAAAATACTTAGACCTGGAACATAAAAGTTATATTATGGGAATCCTGAATGTTACACCGGATTCCTTTTCCGATGGAGGAAGCTATATGGAAACCGAATCGGCATTGGGTCATGCCATGCAGATGCTGGAGGAAGGTGCTGCCATCATAGATGTAGGCGGTGAGTCAACCCGGCCAGGTTTTGAGGAGGTGTCGGTTTCAGAGGAGATCGAGAGGGTGGTACCCGTGATTGAAGCCCTGAAAAAATATACGGATGCCGTGATTTCTTTGGATACCTGGAAATACCAGGTGGCCGAGGCCGGAATTGAGGCCGGGGCTCATATGATCAATGATATCTGGGGACTTCGTCATGACGGAGGCCGGATGGCCGATCTGATTGCCAGGACCGGAGTAGCCTGCTGCCTCATGCACAACAGGAAGTCCATCTATCTGGAGGATCCTGATGAAAAACCGGAAAA
>CADBME010000469.1 GCA_902795715.1 uncultured Lachnospiraceae bacterium
ATCTCATCCATGGCCTGTCCCTCCAATATCCGCATTGGAAAAAACGTCTATATCAATGGCGGCTGTCTTTTTATGGCCAGGGGTGGTATTACCATCGAGGATGATGTCCAGATTGCGGCAAATGTCCAGCTGATCTCCAATAACCATGACCCCTATGAGCGGATGATTCTCACCTGCAAACCTGTCCTGATCAAAAAAGGAGCATGGATCGGAGCGGGTGCAACCATCCTGCCCGGCGTCTGCCTGGGAGAATACTCTATTGTGGGAGCAGGGTCTGTTGTGACAAAAGACATTCCCGACTATGGGGTCGCCGTGGGAAACCCGGCAAAAATCGTCAGGAAACTGGATGCAGCCAGATTTGAAAAAAACAAAGAGCTTATCGTGTAAAGGGTGAGGACAGATGAAACAAAGATTCCGAAAAATAAAGATACTCGGAAGGATTCTCAAGGAAACCAATACGGATCGTATGTTGAGTTCCTTTGTCTTATTTGTTCTGATCTGTGCTTTTGTTTTTCAGATTCTGGAACCGGATGTTCACAGTATAGGAGAGGGCCTTTGGTTTTGCTATGCCGTCATATCTACGGCCGGTTTTGGAGATATTGTGGTTCATTCCATGATATCAAGGATTCTGACGATTTTTCTGTCCGTCTATTCCATACTGGTCATCGCTATTATAACCGGTGTCGTGGTGAACTATTTTAATCAGCTGACCAATCTTCGGAATAAAGAGTCTCTGCAAAGTATCTTTGATCAGTTAGAGCATCTGGAAGATCTTGATAAAGAGGAACTGGCAGAATTGTCGGAGAATATTCGAAGACTGCGGATCAATAAAAAGAAGGAGGACTGAATTTGAAAGATATACAGACTACCGGTGGAGTATTCACGGAAGAGAGCAGGAATATTGTGGTTTCCAATATATGTCAGGTCTTTGATTGCGAGGCCTCGGATATTGAGGACCTGAAACCGGTTCAGGCTGGATTGACCAATGTGGTTTTATCCTTCCGTCTCAACGGGGGGAAATATGTTTACCGTCACCCCGGCCTTGGCTCCGAAATACTGGTGGAGCGGGGCAGGGAGACAATCATGCAAAAGATTGTCGAGGATGCCGGTATCGATACCACCCTCATCGCCATGGACGTGGAAGAGGGCTGGAGGATCGGACGTTTTATTGAACACTGGGATTTTAATTACAATGATCTCAATGATATGGTCAGAGCTGTCATGCTTTTTCGACGTCTGCATGCCGCCCCCTGTCATGTGCGGTGGAACTTTGATATCATCAAAAAAGCTGAAGGGATAAGGGACCAGATTGAGCCTGAAAAGTACGGACATTTTCCTGATTTTGAAGCCGTCCGGGACCGGATCTACCTGCTGGCTGAGCTGGCAAAAAAGGACGGAATCAAAAAGTGCAACATCCATGGGGATGCCCGGGATGTCAACTTTCTGATCAACAAGGAAGAGATCCATCTGATCGACTGGGAGTATGGCGGATACGGTGATCCGGGATTTGACATCGGTACCTATGTCTGCGGAGGCCCCCATAAGCTGGCAGACATTGACCGGATTCTCTTTACTTATTACCGGCGTAAACCCACGCACAAACAAAAGAGACATTTTTATGCCTATATTGCTATTTCCGGCTGGTTTTTCATGCACTGGGCCATGCTGAAACTGAGCAAAGGCCAGGGGGTCGGTCCCCTTAAAGAGCAATGGTATCATTTTGCCAAGAATATGTCTCTGATCTCTTTGCCCATGTACGGGGTAGAGGTGGATAAAGAAGCCTATGACCGGGCTATGGATGCCCTGGTTGACTGTAAGCTGGAAGACCTGAGATTTTTGAATGAAGAAATCGGCGTATTCGAGGAGGTAAAATAATGATGACCTATATTATACTTGCCGCCGGCAAGGGAAGTAATCTCCAGCCCCTGACTCTGAAATATGCCAAGACCAGTTTTAAGCTGGATGAGGAAACGACAGTTTTGCAGCGGATGGTGAGGAGTATAAGGAGCCTGGATAAAAATGCCGAAATCGTTGTCGTGGTCGGATACATGGCGGAGGATGTGAAGATGGAGCTGGAAGGGGAAAACGTCCACTTTGTTATGAATCCCTTCTACGAAGTAACCAATTCCATCTCCTCCCTGTGGTTTGCCAGGGATTATCTGGAGAGGGAAAATGTAGCCATTGTCCATGGAGATGCCGTTTTCTCCAATGAGATTGTCCGGAATTATCTGGTAAAGCC
>CADBME010000470.1 GCA_902795715.1 uncultured Lachnospiraceae bacterium
CATTTGAACGTATCCTATCCGGTATTCCGGATATGGATAAAGCTCTTGACAATATCAGACTCGGAGACAATGTGGTGTGGAGAGTTTCCTCTCTGGATGAGTTCAGATTATTCATGGAACCCTATGTGGAACAGGCAATCAGAGACCGGAGAAATATCATCTATTTTCGGTTTGCCAGTCATCCTCCGCTGCTGGAAGAACGACCGGAGATTAAAAAAGAGGTGATCCCTCTTTCTCACAGGTTTGAAACGTTCACTGTGGAAATCCACAATATTATTGAGAGGGAAGGGTACGATGCCTTTTATGTCTTTGACTGTTTGTCCGAGCTGCAGACAGCCTGGGCAACTGACCTGATGATGGGAAATTTTTTCAGAGTAACCTGTCCCTTTCTCTTTATTCTGGACACGGTCGCTTTCTTCCCTATCATCCGGGGAAAGCATTCTTTTCATGCGGTCAATAAGATTTTGGATACGACCCAGCTCTTTCTGGATGTTTACTCGGACAAAGAAAATGTTTATGTCCGCCCGGCCAAAGTATGGAGACGGGACTCCGAAACGATGTTCCTGCCCCATATCTACAACAGAGAAACAGGAACGTTCCGACCGATTACTGATGGCGTGAAATCCAGCCGTTTTTATCAGATGCTAAGCAGTTTTCAGAGACCGGGAGAGGAACAGTTTATAGACTCCTGGGACCGTTTCTTTAATACGGCCAGAGTACTCTATGACAATCACATTGATATGACGGATTCCTGCAATACCATGTGCAGAATCATGATGACCCGGGATGAGCGGATGCGGGAGATGGTCATGAAGCATTTTCTTCCGGAGGACTATTTTCTTGTTCGAAGCCATATGATTGGTACAGGTATGATTGGCGGAAAAGCCTGTGGTATGCTTCTGGCCAGGGCGATTATCCGCAATCTGGAGCCGGAGATTGACCGGGTATTGGAACCTCACGACTCCTTCTTTGTAGGTTCCGATGTGTTCTACACTTATATCGTGGATAACGGATTTTGGGATTTGCGGATCCGCCAGAGGACCGAAGAGGGATATTTCTCACTGGCTGAGGAGTTTGCGGACCGGTTGAAGACAGGAGAATTCGCCGAGGAGATGAAGGACCGATTCAAAAGCATTCTGGAGTATTACGGCCAGGACCCCTATATTATTCGGTCTTCCAGTATTTTGGAGGACGGCTTCGGCAACGCTTTTGCCGGGAAATATGAATCTGTCTTCTGCGCAAACCGGGGCACCATGGAAGAGCGGCTGACAGAATTTGAAGATGCCATTCGAACGGTATACGCCAGTGTGATGAGTCTTTCGGCTTTGGATTACCGAAAGAGGAGAGGGCTGGATAAAAGAGATGAGCAGATGGCCCTGCTGATACAGAGAGTCTCCGGTTCCTATTACGGCCCTTGTTACATGCCCTGTGCAGCCGGCGTCGGCTATTCTTACAGCCCTTATAAATTCCTTGCGGATTGCGATCCCAGAGCAGGAATGCTTCGCCTGGTCATGGGGATGGGAACATGTGCTGTGGATCGGATCGAAGGGTCCTATCCCAGATTGGTAAGTCTGGACCGTCCCGAGGCAACCAACGCTACCACCACAAGGGAAAAACACCAGTATTCTCAGAGAAAAGTGGAAGTGATGGATGTCAGTGAACATTGCCTGAGGAAACTGGAGATAAAAGAGATCCGGCCGAAGATGCCGGTTTATCTGGTCAATATTCTGATGGAGCATGATTATGAGGCCGAGAATCTTTATCGGGACAGGGGAATCATGCGGGATATCCGTTTTATCTCCTGCCAGGGACTTGTACGGAAAAAGGATCTGATGGAGAAAATGCAGAGAATTCTTCAGGCAATAGAGGCAGAGTACGAGTATCCGGTAGATATCGAATATACCATCAACCTGTCTGACGACGGGGAATATTCCATCAACTTACTTCAATGCAGACCTCTTCAAGTGTTTAAGGATGTCGGGAAAGTAGATATACCGACAGATATTCCTGAGGAGAGGGTCCTTTTAGAGACAGCCGGCTCATCCATGGGGCTTTCCAGGAATACACCAATTGACTTGATTGTCTATGTAGATCCGGTTGCCTACTACAATATGCCTTACGCAGACAAGTCCAGGATCGTCGGTGTGATCAGAAATGTGAACTGGGAATACAGAGGCCAGGGAAAGCATATGGCACTGATTGTCCCCGGCAGAATCGGGACATCCTCCCCGGAGCTGGGCGTGCCTGCAGCGTTCGCAGATATCAGCGAATTTGAACTGATCTGCGAGGTGGAGGACAGAACAGCGGGATACAATCCGGAACTGTCTTACGGCAGTCATATTTTCCAGGACCTGATGGAAGCTGAGATTCTTTATACAGCTGTCTTTTCTAATGAAAAAACCAGAGTGTTCAGACCGGAAAAGCTGGAGAAGTTATCCGATATTACTTCGGGCTTTCTGAAGAAGGATGATAACTTGCCCGATGGAATCGTCCGGGTATTTTCTACAGGGAGTCATGGATGTGAACTGTATCACGATCTGGAAAATGAGCGGTTGGTTTTGCTGGCCGAGTGAGGGATTAATCTATGAATGACCTGATAGAATATGACAGAATTCATGAAGAATGTGGGGTTTTTGGAATTTATGCCCCTGTCGGAGAAAATGTCTCAAAGGATATTTATTACGGGTTACTCGCTCTCCAGCACAGAGGTCAGGAATCTGCGGGAATCTCAGTTTCCGATACAGCCGGACCCAAGGGGAATATTGAGACGGTGAAAGGAATGGGGCTGGTAAGTGAGGTGTTTACGAAAGAAAATCTGGATTGTCTTCGAGGAAACATCGGTGTCGGACATGTCCGGTATTCAACTACCGGAGGCAGTTCCCTGAACAATGCCCAGCCGATTGCGATGAATTATATTAAGGGTAGCCTCGCCCTGGTACACAATGGGAACATTGTTAATGCGGACCAGATCAAACAGGAACAGATGTATCGGGGTCAGGCTCATTTTTCCTCTTCGGACTCTGAAGTGCTGGCCTATGAGATTATCAGTGAGAGAGTCCGCTCTGACTCTGTTGAGAAAGCTGTATCAGGTGCAGCATTAAAACTGCGGGGAGGATATGCAGTGATCGTAATGAGCCCCAGGAAGCTGATTGCCATGAGAGACCCTTTTGGAATCAAACCACTTGTCCTGGGAAAGAAAGGACCTGCCTGTATCCTGGCTTCGGAGAGTGCAGCGGTCGAGGCAGTAGGGGGAGAGTTGATACGGGATGTTTTTCCCGGCGAGATTATCACGATCACAAAGGAGGGGATACAGAGCGACAGGACTCTTTGTCAGGAGCAGAAGGCCCACTGTGTCTTTGAATACATTTACTTCGCAAGACCGGACTCTGTAATCGATGGAATCAGCGTGTATGATGCAAGATTCCGGACTGGTCAGGCACTCGCGCAGAGAGATCTTTGTACTCAGCCGGCTAATTACGCCGACAGGATAGACCTGGTTGCCGGCGTACCCGATTCCGGGCTGGTGGCCGCGGAAGGTTATGCACATGCTTTGGGAAAACCCTACGCGTCTATTTTTCATAAAAACAGTTATATAGGGAGAAGCTTTATAAAACCTACTGATCAGGAACGTAAAAATGCTGTCCATATGAAGCTTAGACCACTAAAGACGGTGATAACAGGAAAAAGAATCCTGTTAATCGATGATTCTATTGTCCGGGGGACAACCATGCGTGAGATTATAAAAGAGTTGAAGAGAGCGGGAGCAAGGGAAGTTCATGTGAGAATCAGTTCACCGCCCTTCCTTCATCCCTGCTATTATGGGACAGATGTTCCTTCCTCACGGCAGTTGATTGCGTCTGCCCACTCCTCTGAGGAAGTCCGAAAAAAGATTGGGGCTGATTCCCTGGCTTACCTGCAGATAGAAGATTTCGTAAAAATGACCGGAAAACTGTCTCTATGCTCTGCATGCTTTGATGGCAAATATCCGGTTCATTAATGTTAAATACTTGACTTTGCCGGCCGATGGCAGTAAAATATCGTATAATGTCAAAGATGACAGGAATATGATATTGATTCAGAGGCAAAGGCGCTTCAGGTTCTTATGGACTTGGAGTGCCTTTTTATTGTATAAGTCTAGCGCCATGCGACCATCAGGCCGCATGCTTGCATGCAGGACTGTATGGGCATATGGTGCGACAAGCGATATCGAGATGTAGTGCGGTTAGC
>CADBME010000471.1 GCA_902795715.1 uncultured Lachnospiraceae bacterium
GAACAGCAGCAGGGTAGTTTTTTTCAACGTAAACCAATTGCGCTTTGACAGCATCGATTCCGTCAAAATGCTTTTCGGAAAGATTCTCATGCGTGATGCTTTCAGATCTCTGCCGCCAATAATAAATCGTCCGGGAACCACACACGACCTTTTTTGAAGCGCCAATTAATTTATATGTGGTTGCCACATCTTCGTATAGCTTTCCAACAGGATAAGGGAATCGTTCCACTAATTCTTTCCGATACAACTTTGCCCATGCATTAATACAATAAATACCGTAGCAGGTTTTAATTAAAGCTTCCTCCGGGGTTAACACAATTTCCTCCGGTGGTCTTTTCTTTTTCGGTATTCTTTGCGGATCATAAAAACGAACCATATCGCCGATGGCAATATCCGCATCCGTTCGGCAAATCATCCCGTAAAGATATTCCAAATAGTCCGATGAAACGATATCATCTGAATCAATGAATGAGACATATTTCCCCGAGGCGCATTTCACACCGGCATTTCTTGCAGCAGATAATCCCGCATTCTTCTGATGCAGCACAATGGTATTCTGATGATCCTTTGCATAAGTATCACAAATCTCTCCACACCTGTCCGGTGAACCGTCATCGACCAAAATCAATTCAAAATCCTGAAAAGACTGTCCTGAGACAGAATCAAGACAGGCGCCTAATTCATTTTCAACGCGATAGACAGGAATAATAACAGATATCGTAGGCATCTTTGACTCCTTTCAACCTCAAAACATGCAGACAGCGGAATTTATGCGCCAAATACATATGGAACAGTCATACTTCCGTTACGAAGGACGTAGACATACCACCAGTAAAAAGCGGAAACACCAACAATCAATACAGTCACGATCCGTTTATTTGTTTTTATCTGCTGAACTTCAATCATCCTTCCCAAGAAAACAATGTTAATTAAGGAAAAATAGGCGGCAACCCGTTTTCCGTTCAGCATTCTGGAAGACATAATGTATAACGCGACAAAACTCACCGTGCTGCTCAGGAAGAAATCCGGATGCAATTCTTTATATTGTTTGATCTGCGGCCAGGTTAAAACCACACCAACCAGTTCAACAAAAAGGAATAGCAATGCAAGCCACGGTACGTATGTTTCATCAATTTTAACAAAGAAATAATATCTACTGCTCAAGACGCCTAACTGAATCAGGCGTCGAACAATCGGAATAAACGTACCGACAAAAACTATAATAAAGAAAACAATAAAAACCTTTCTGGCCAAAAAACCGCGCGGAGTGGTCTCCCTGGAATACAGATAAAAATAAATCAATAACGGAATAAAACTCAGGACTGAAGTATTATGGATAAAAAAAGTGATTATTACTACAATACAGTATCGTAACTTATGATCTTTTATATCTGGCAATACTGCAAAAATAAGGGCCATTACAATATATTGCCGCGTAATATTCAGAGAATGGTTATAGTACAACAAAAAGAAAAGCAAAATCGTAATTTCCGGAGCAGCGTGCTTTTTCATCCGGAAAGCGCCGATATATATGCCTGTCACAATAATCAAGTGGCATACGAATAAAAAAACATGAAAATCACCGGTTGTTTTCTGTATAACCCCCAACAAAACAGCAAACAGTATTTCCTGCGTTCCGTTGCCCGAACTAAGAAACATACGCAAATAGTCCAGCAAAGACCTGCTACCAACTGCACCAAGCCAATAACGAGGCATTTCATAATAATTGATAGTATCAATTCCAATTGACATATCACGAAGACCGGCAAGCAAAGAAGGAAGAAGAACACTGACCAACGAACAAAAAACAAACACTAACCGTTGCTTTGCATTTTTCGCGAAATGAGCAAACAAAACAGATATTGAAAAACAAAGAAGATAAATAATCATTACTTTTCCAACCTTCTCTGAAAATCAGAACGAAGAACGACAAAAGAAGACTTATCCCGTCTGTCGTTTCTTCGGGAAGCTAAACCTCCTCGAAAAACGTATCCGGGCGGGATGGATCAAACAGTTCATTGGCCCACATGACCGTCACCAGATTCTCAGTTTCATTCAAATTAATAATATTATGCGTATACCCCGGCAGCATATGCACCGCCTGGATCCGCTCTCCCGTCACTTCAAACTCAATCACAGGGTACGGCTCCCCATTCTCATCAGTCCCGATC
>CADBME010000472.1 GCA_902795715.1 uncultured Lachnospiraceae bacterium
CAGATCCTTTTCCACTTCAGCGATGTGCTGCTCTACATCCTGCATGACCGCTTCGCTCAGGTTCAGCTGTTCTACGGCCTTACTGTCACGTTCAAAAAGCTTGACAGCATACCAGCGCTGCTGCCCCTCAGGCATATTGGAGACGGCGTGCTCTTCGATGTGGGCCAGGACATGTTCCACAGGTCCGGAGAAGGTGTGCAAGGGGATGGTCTTACCCGTCTTTGCAGCCTGAATGGCAGCCTGGGCGGCCTCCTGGACACCGGTTCCTTAGAGAGCCGATATTTCTACAATCTGACATCCAAGCTGTCTGGAGAGCTGGGCAGTATCAATCTTGTCCCCTCTCTTTTTGACCACGTCCATCATGTTGATGGCCACGACAACGGGGATGCCAAGCTCCGTGAGCTGGGTCGTTAAATAAAGATTTCGCTCCAGGTTGGAGCCGTCCACGATGTTCAAAATTGCGTCAGGACGTTCATTGATCAGGTAATTCCTGGCAACGACTTCCTCCAGTGTATAAGGGGAAAGAGAGTAGATGCCCGGCAAGTCCGTGATTGTAACATCGTTATGTTTTTTCAGCTTACCTTCTTTTTTCTCAACCGTGACGCCGGGCCAGTTGCCTACAAACTGCGTCGAACCGGTCAGGGCATTAAACAGGGTCGTTTTGCCGCTGTTGGGATTGCCCGCAAGAGCGATTTTCAAAGCCATTTTTGTTTCTTCCTTTCTGCACAATTATATTCTGAATGATTAGAATATCCTAGCTTAACTGAAAATGATTATTTCAATTCGATCATCTCAGCGTCTGCCTTTCGCAGACTGAGTTCATAGCCGCGAACGGTGAGTTCTATCGGATCGCCGAGCGGGGCAACCTTGCGAACGTAGATCTCCACATTCCTGGTGATGCCCATGTCCATGATACGACGCTTCACGGCGCCTTCTCCGTGAATTTTGGATACAACGACAGTCTCGCCGATTTTTGCATCTCTAAGTGTTTTCAATGTAGTTTCCTCCTTCAGATCATGATTTTATTTGCCATCTCACTGTTTATAGCGATACGGCTGTCCTTGACATTAACGATGAGATTTCCATCGATTGTATTGATCACTTTGACCTCTCCGCCAATGTGAAATCCAAGATCTTCCAAATGTTTTTTTGTCTCCGAATTGCCTCCGATTCTTTTGATAATCTGTGTCTCACCAACTTCTGCAATACTAAGAGGCATCATAGATCTCCCTCCATTTTCTGCGATTAGAAAACTCTAATCATTTATTTATATGTAAAATATTAATTAGTAATAACTAACTAATCCTCATTATAGTTAGCGACAACTTACTTGTCAAGTTCAATTTTTGAATGAATGATTTTGTCAAAAACTCTTTGAATATGGTAAAATTACAGCAAACGAGGTGAAAAATAACATGGATATCAGACATCATTTTATAGAAGAAGGACAGGGCGACCCTGTCATCATGCTCCATGGAAATGGGGAAAATTCAGACTATTTTCAAAAGCAGATCGGCGTATTTGCCAAAAAGTATCATGTTTATGCTTTAGATAGCAGGGGACATGGAAACACACCACGAGGCCAAAAAGCCTTTACCATAAAACAATTTGCGGATGACCTTCTTGCCTTTATGGATGACCATCATATAAAAAAAGCTCATCTGCTGGGTTTTTCCGACGGGGGAAATGTTGCTATGGTTTTTGCCATATGCCATCCTGACCGGGTGGATCATCTGATATTAAACGGAGCTAACATGGATCCTTCCGGGGTAAAATGGTCTGCTCAGCTTCCTGTTGAGATTGGATATCGGATGGCAAAGATTGCATCTATGTGGAGTGAAAATGCCCGACGCAAGGCGGAGATACTTGGTCTGATGGTCAATGACCCCCATGTGAGACCGGACGAATTGAAAACAATCAGGGCCAAAACCCTGGTCATTGCCGGAACGAAGGACGTGATAAAAGAGAATCACACCAGGAAAATAGCCGCATGCATTCCGGGAAGCCGTCTTGTTCTGATCAAGGGAGATCACTATATTGCCTTTAAGAAGGCAAAAACTTTTAACCGGGTGGTGCTTAATTTTCTGGGAAAAGGAAAGGAGATAGTCCATGACTAAAAAATATGCAGCAGCTATCATGACATTTTTATTAATCTTAACTATGACTGCCTGCGGTTTGAAGGGTGGATCCGGTTCGGGTTCGGAAGATGGGACAGACTTAAACTATCATTCTGCTTCAGGGGCAGTTACCAACCTGGAAAAGCTGGATTCCGGAGCCTGGAAATACAATTCTGAGGATGATGTCTACTATCAGATCGGAATACCCTACTGTGAAAAGCCTGCGGATGAATCCTGTGAAAGCCTGGCTGTATTTGTTCCCGGTTCTTATTTTAAGGGGAAGGACAATGGGGATGGGACCTTTACCTGTAAGATCAACAGCAGTGGAAGTGCCGGGGATTATACTGCAGCAAATGCGCCGATCGTCATGCCCATCAACACACCGGGATACTCGGCCCAGGCTCCTCTGACAGAATACACCAGTTTTAAAGACTATACCAGCGAAGGCCTGGTTTATGTCCATGCGGGCTGCCGGGGAAGAGATGAAGGCGCACCTTGCGGGGTCACAGATCTGAAGGCAGCGGTACGTTATATCCGCTACACAGACGATGTTCTTCCAGGCGATGCCGAGAGCATTTTCACCTTCGGTATGAGCGGCGGAGGAGCCCAGTCTTCTCTGATGGGAGCAACGGGAGACAGTGCTTTATATGATCCCTATCTGGAAGAAATCGGAGCAGTAGCCGGAGTCAGCGACTCGGTTCTCGGCTCCATGTGCTGGTGCCCCATCACCAATCTTGACTCTGCCGACCAGGCTTATGAATGGATGATGGGGTCCACAAGATCCGGTCTCACAGAGGAAGAACAGCAGATCTCGGACAGCCTGGCTGCATCATTTTCCGATTACATTAACGGAGCAGCAATCAAAGATCCGGATGGAAAGCTGCTGACACTGGAGGAATCGGAGGATGGCATCAACCAGGCCGGAAGCTATTATGACTACATGAAAACTGTGATTGAGACCTCACTGAACCATTTTCTTGCCGATACGGAATTTCCCTATGATGCATCTTCTGCCGGAAAAGAAGGAGATGGAATGCCGGGCGGATTAGGCAGAACGGGCGGAAATGACGGAAAGGACGGCTTAAAAGACGGACAGAAACCCTCATCCCCACAAGGAAATAAGGAAGAAGAAGGGTCCTCTTCATCCCCTTCGGAAAAAACAGATAAAACTTTTGAGGAGATGGACAATATAAGCCGAAAGCAAAAAACAGGAGGCCTCAACCTGTCCGGAACCTATCAGACTGCCAAAGACTATATCGCTGC
>CADBME010000473.1 GCA_902795715.1 uncultured Lachnospiraceae bacterium
CTCATTGGACAGGGTAATCTCCCGGCCGTCTGCCATGGTGATAAAATGTTTCTCATGAAGACTGATCGGCCTTTTCTCCAGATGCGCAATCATATTTCCGGCAGCATCCATGATCTCGGTTTTTCCCTTTATGGCGATCACGCTGGATTTTGTATAGTACTTTTCTTTGCCATCCGCATCCGTAATGTCAATCCTTCTGTGGAGATCCCCCAGCTTTACTGAAGTGTATAAAGAGTATACAGGTTCGCCGTAATCAGTCACCGTGGTCTTGCTGACGTTTTCAGCCACTTCGTTGACACCATCCAGTGCCTTGCCAATCTTTTGCAGTTGATCAAATAAACCCATCATTTTCTCCTTTCTTTGGAGCTGTATTCTCCGCCGTCCATTTGCGCCCCGCGCCTTGAGACACTCCTTCTGCAAGTGTCCTGATAAGTATACCTGATGGGTCCGCCATGTGCAATCCTGACTTGGCCCGGGTAGATCCGCCCGATGTCTAATCGCTCCACCATTTGATGGATCAAGGCAGTATTCAAATGAAGAGCGTCCGCCCTTTGTTCTCCGCATTTTCTCGCAATCTTTCGGAAAACATGGTAGAGTGAAACTTACTCTCGCACCCATGCCTGCACAGTACAGATGAGACGGCGGGAGTCGAACCCTCACCTTTCGATCTCGCACCCATGCCTGCACAGTACAGATTCGAATGCCGGCGGCAGTCACATAAAAGGAGTCCATTACCATGAATTCTGATGCACAAAGGCAGGAAACCCGGGGCACACTGATGATGCTGGGCGCATCTTTCTGCTTCTCTCTGGGCGGTATTCTGCTGAAAATCATTCCCTGGAACCCTTTTGCAATCAACGGGGTCCGAAACCTGATCGCCTCCTGTGTGCTCGGGCTTTACATCTTCATCACCCGCCATCGCATGAAGTTCAATTTCACAGTTTTCATGGGTGCTGTGTGCATGGCCGGCGTGACGACGCTTTTTGCAATCGCAAACAAGCTGACCACTGCCGGAAATGCCATTGTTCTGCAATACAGCATGCCGATCTGGCTCATTCTGCTGATGTTTCTGTTTTTCAGGAAAAAGCCTTCCCTGCTTGAGATCATCACGATTGCTCTCGTGCTCATCGGGATCCTGTGCTTCTTTTTCGACAGCCTGTCTGCCGGAAGGATTCTCGGAGATCTCATAGCAGTTCTGTCCGGACTGTTCTATGCAGGCATGTTTATGCTCAATCAGTTTAAAAAAGGCGATGCCCTCTCCTCCATGGTGATCGGCCAGCTCCTGTGCGGCATCTGTCTGTCGCCCATGGTCCTGAAGGAGACCGTTTTCACTCCTCCGGTCCTTTGTGCTGTCTTTGTTCTGGGAGGTGTCCAGGTCGGGCTGGCCTACATTCTGTTTTCCATCGGGACCCGCCATACCAATCCGCTCACAGCATCTATCATCAATGCTGTGGAGCCAGTCCTGAATCCCATTCTGGTGGCAGTATTTTACGGAGAAGTATTAGCGCCGCTCTCTCTGGCAGGCGCCGCCATTGTGGTCGGAAGTATTCTGTTTTACAACATACAAAAGATCACAATTCCATAGGTGAGATCGTTTAATCATCATACCAGGAATCCCTGCCGCTCCAACTCTGCGTAGGCCCGCTGGACCGTGTTCGGATTTGTCGAGAGATCCATAGCCAGTTTGCGCACTGAAGGCATCTGAGATAATCTCTACTGCTTCTTCCACCTGCCTGTCAGCCGGAATCAGCGGCTCCCCGTCGCCTTTCTGCTTCCCATAGGAGCCAAACTGAGCATGATTTCCGCCTTCGATGATATGCTCTGTGAAATCCTTCGGGGAATACTTTCGGGATTCGCTGATCTTTTCCCAACTGACCACGCCGTCCTCCGAACCTACAAGCAGAATCTCTTTCATGTCCTCGGGAAGCGGTTTGGTGGGATAAGCCGCAAAAAGAATGATCCCCTCAAGAGGATCTACAGCTTCTGATGCATAGATGGCCGCCATTGCGCCTCCCAGAGAATGTCCGCCAATATACCAGATTTGATAATCGTATTTTGACATAACCTCACCCGCGGCATCTATGTCAAAGAAGGCAAGGCGAAAGGGCATTTTCACCAGACAGACGTCCATGGTTCCGGCTGCGATTCTGTGAAGAAGAGGCGCGTATGCGGACTCTTCCACCTTGCCCCCGGGATAGAATACCAGTGCGGAGTCCTCCGACGGTCCGTCAAACAGCCACCCGTAGTCAGTCCCGGTGATGGTCACATTGTCCGAATCCGAATTCAGTACCTTGATGGCGTGCGCATCTGCCCTGTAGTATCGTGCAGTATATATGATGAATATCAATATGGCTGTCAAAATGCATATGAAGAAAACTGTCGGCATGATCCTTATTTTATTCATCATCTTTTTTCCTTTGGGGCGCAGCAGTCAGGTGTCTGCTGCCATATGCCCTGCTCCTTCCTGTATAGCATTGGGGAAACTTCCCAATACTTTTTAAATGCTCTGGAGAAAACGTGCTGGTCTTCAAATCCCAATGCTTCCGCTATAAGTGCTACAGGCATTTCCGTAGACACCAGAATTTGTGCCGCTTTGTCCATCTTTAATTTGAGCAGATACTGTTTGGGTGATATGCCGAAGGAAGAATGAAAGACGCGGGAAAGGTGGTTCGGGTGAATTCCGAACATATCTGCGATCTCATCCATTCTGAGTTTTTCCATAAACTTAGCATCTATGTAGAACTTGATTCTGGATGCGAGGGATGGGGAATTATCGATGGTCCTTCCTCTCAGCAAATCCGCGGACAGATAGGAAAAAATATCGTACAGAACAGCCTTAGTACGGAAGTATGTTTCATTATTTGTTATCTCCAAAGAGGCAACTCGTTCTATAGCGGCGGCATATTTGTCTATGGAAAGGCCGCGGGCCACATAGCGTTCCGGGTTAATGGTAAGAAAATTTTGAACGTAGGCTGAAGAACGAAAGCCCGTGAAGCCTGCCCAATAGTAAGACCAGGGGTTCTGCGCAGATGCTTCGTAATAAGAGACCTGCTCCGCAGGTATGAGGAAAGCATCCCCGGGCCCAATATCCAGGACTTGTCCATCAATTCTGAGAATACCGTGCCCTTTCGTTACAAAATGAAACAAATGGTAAGTCCTGAAGGTGGGCTCGTAACCATGAGACGGCGGACAATCTTCCTTTCCAAACAGAATCCCTTCAAGATCCGTCTTTTTCTTCGTATCCAGGTCCATCGTTGTTTCATAAAATTCAATCATAGAGCTCACCCCGCAGGTGTTTTGAGAGACTTTACAGGTACGTTTTGATACTTCGCTGTGATACTGCGCTTTATTATAGCATGGATGTTAGAAAATGTTACATATGTGATAGGAAATAGCATGGATTATGATAGTGCTCATATATAAAATATTAGACATCAAGATAAGTCAGGGGAGTAGAGAAATGAGATATATACTGCATAAAGACGGGTCTTTTGACCTGTTTGGAAGGCAAATATCCCTTAAGAATTGTTATCCCGGAACAGACGGCGCACCTCTGCGCCCTATCCGCGTGGAAATAGTGAAAAATGTTATAAAGTACA
>CADBME010000474.1 GCA_902795715.1 uncultured Lachnospiraceae bacterium
CATCGGCGTTACCATAGCAACACCGGATCCTTTAAAAATTGTCATATTTTTTGCTCCTTTAAATTATTATAATATTTATTTAAATGGTTTGTATTCCAGACAAAGCATGGTCAGATCATCAAAGGGATTGGCATCTCCGACAAATTCATCGACCACTCCCCTAACGGTATCCAATATCTCACGGGGGGTTCCCTCAGGTGATTTATTCAGGGCTTCTATCATGCGGTCCGCTCCGAAAGCTTTGGCTTCAACGTTGGTCGCCTCAGGCAGACCATCGGTGTATACAAATAATTTAGCTCCCGGTTTCAGTAATACCTCATAGTCCTGATAAGGCAGGTCTTCCATTCCTCCTAACACAAAACCGTGTCTGTCCTGGAAGAGAATAAAATCTTCTCCAGGCTGCATGATGGCAGGATACTCATGTCCCGCATTGGCAGCAGTAACTTTTCCCGTAGATATTTCAAGGATGCCCAGCCAGACTGTAACAAACATGTCATCCTGATTATTGGCACAGATAGCATTGTTGGCCTTTTCAAGAACTTCTGCCGGGGAAATCCCCGTCTTGGCATAATTCTCCACAATAATCTTGGAAGACATCATAAAAAGAGCGGCCGGAACTCCCTTATCCGATACATCCGCAATAATCATACACAGATGATCCTCATCAATCAGGAAGAAATCGTAGAAATCCCCTCCCACTTCCTTAGCCGGAACCATGGAAGCATAGATATCGAATTCCTCCCGGTCCGAAAAAGCAAGCTTGCTGTCCGGAAGCATATGGGACTGGATTTTAGCCGCCAGAGCCATCTCTGTCTGCATACGTTCCCTCTCTGCGGTCGCCCTGGTAAGGTCCTCCACATAATTGCAGATCTGTTCTTCCATCTGATCGATGGCTTCCGCCAGCTCACCAATCTCATCCTCATTGGAAATCACATCCTGAAGCCTCTCTCCGCCGGGAACACTCTCTTTGGCAAAACGGGTCGCCTCAGTGATAATCCTGGTAAGTGGCTCCAGCAATACCCGGTGAAGATATCGGCTTTGGCCGAAAACCAGGAGCAAGGCAGTGACAAGGAGGGCCACTGCAACTTTGATGAGAAAGATATTCCTCTTGTTGGTCAACACATCCATCTGCTTCTGCACACAGAGAATCCCCTTGGTCTTCTGGTCGGAACCCAGCAGAGGAACCATGGCCGTAATGTGAGGGTCCGTCTCAATGTAACCCTTATCCCGGACAACCAGGGCCTCATCCACTTTACCTTCATAAAGCAGCTTATACTTCTTTCGGTAGTCATTATTGGTCGTCTCCCTGACATAACCAAAACTATAAAGATCATAATGACTTTCCTTATTCATAGTGGAAAAGAGAAACATAATATGCTTGTAATCCGTCGTATCCGGCTGGATTACATAGACAAAAGCCGAACCCGAATTATTACAGATTCTGTCCAGATCTTCCCAGACTTTCTGGTACTCCTCTGATTTTCCGCCACTGGCCTTGAAATCCTCCAGCTTATCCGCATCCACAAACATCGAAGCCGCCTTGGCTGTACGGAAGGCACTCTCCTTATAAGCATCACTTAAGGCCTCGGTAACCCCCTGGTAACCGAAAAGAGCGATTATGGCAGAAAAAATAAACAAAAGAGCCACCACACTGCCTATACTCTTAAACACTATGCTATCTCTGACTTTAATTGTTGATTTAAACTCATCCATATCCTGTATCTTTCCTCAAACATTTATGGAATCTCTGTTTACAGTATAACACTCCCCCGCCTTTAACTCAAGTGGGACAGTGGGGACGTTTCATATTGTCCCACATTGTATCATTTTTGACAATGTGGGACAATATGAAACGTCCCCACTGTCCCACTACTCTCCTACGATGATATAGCCTCCGGCTGTTTTTCTTCCGGCAAAGTAGGAGCTTTTTGGTTCTTTTTTGCAGGAAAACATCTGGCCGGCTACAATATCAGGATCCATGGCTTTGACTCTGGCCTGACCTACCGAGTCACTGACTATAAAGTCCCCGTCAGCCATGATTCCCAGAATCAGCATCATATGGTAGCCGCCGTTTCCGGCTTCGTAGACGATAGGATGTCCCTGGCGGAGTTTTTTGGCAAGCTGGTCCGTCAGACTTTTCTTGTCAAATTTCGTCACGTAGCTGTGGGGGATCTCTTTCAATTCAAATATCCGGCTTATTCCTTTGAGTGTCAGCGGCATCTGCCTTGCCATGGATTTGGCATAGTTCCTTTCCCATCCTTCCTCATCGGCTTGCAGTTCCAGTTTGCCGGTTACTGTCTCCGGATTCCACTTTTCATCGGGATACCAGGCTCTGACAATGGTTGTGGCGCAGCAGAGGGCGCATCCGTGCATGGCAATGTACTCACTGTAGGCACTGTAAGTGTAGGCTCCCTGAGCGTAATTTCGGAAAGTCCGAATCTGATCCGGGCTCAAAAGCATATCCATATCCCAAAAGGGTCCCTGGCCAAAGCCGTCATAGACATTGACACAGACTTTATCCTCATGATCACCGGCTTTACATCGGATTACCGCATTTCCTTCCCTGAGGCCCTGAATTCGACCTCTGTCATCTACCCGGACCGTGTCCGGGGCGCTGCTGG
>CADBME010000475.1 GCA_902795715.1 uncultured Lachnospiraceae bacterium
ATAATGTTCTTCAGGAATATATAGGGCGCTCTCGAAAAGCAGTGATTCCTGTCGGTGTGGAGATCATAGCTGAAAATGCATTCCAGGGAATACGCTGTGCAGAACTGGAAGAGATAGTCATACCTGAAACAGTGCATACTATAAAAGATTATGCTTTTTACTATTGCTATAACCTGAGAAGGATCAAGTTGCCTAAGAATATGGTCTTCATTGGAGATAATGCTTTCAGCGACTGTGAAAAACTTGAGTCGATAATCATACCTGAAGGAATCGAAGAGTTGGGAGGATGGGCATTAGAAGATTGCTGGAGTATAAAAGAAATAATTCTTCCCAAGTCTTTAAAAAGGGTTGGTTATGGTGCAATCAATAAGTGTAAGTCACTTGAGGAACTGATAATCCCGGAAGGGGTAGAAGAAATACAGGGAAATTTTCTTGATGAGAATTATCTTGTAAATGAAATCGATATACCTGAAAGCGTTATAACGCTTGATAATTGTGATCTGAGAGACATTCGGTTAAATATTCATAAGCTGGGCAAAACATTCAAGATAATACCAAAACGGAGAATGGACAGCGCTGACGAAAGGCTTCTATGGAAGATGATGAATAAACCATCAGTGGAGACTTTCGACGCCATAAAAACGGGCGCATATAAGATTGCTTTAGCAGAAAGGCTTTATCCTGAATATGAGGAGTATGGTCAGTATCTTAAAAAAAATATTGGTAAAGCAGTAAAGGATGCAGTTCTTTTCAATGATGATGAACTACTAGATTCGTTAAAAGGGACTGGATTCATCAGCCAAAGCAAGTTTGCTGAGTATCTGAAGAAGGCTGAGGATGATATTTCAAGTCAGTATAAAAAAATATATAATGAAGCTGAAAACGATCTAAAAGATAGTTCATATATGAACATTTATTATCTGAAGAAAATACAAAAAGATTTGAATAGAATAAAAAAATATATCGATACAGAAGGTTTACTTAAACTATGCAATGAAAGGATAGAGAAAAGGGTTGCTGAAATAAAGGAAAGGGAATACAAGGATGGGGTCAAATCGATGAATGAATTTGGAGGCAGGGTCCCCATTTCCCTACAGAGTGCATTGAAGCACTTCCTGAAAATACGCGGATATAAAGATTCCGAGGAACTGATACAGGAATGCAACAAAAGATTGGATGAAATTCTTGACGAAGGTAAAGAAAAAGCGTATCAGGAAGCAAAAACAATGCTTGATGAATATGATGGCAAGAATCGTAATAAACTGGAGTCAGCAATTGATAAATTTGAATGGATGTCAGGATATAAAGATTCAGAAGATATACTTAGAGATTATTATAATGAATTCTGGAATATAGATATTTAGTAAAGGAGATCAAAATGGAGAAGTATTTCAACATTTACGAGAACATCGACAAGATCGATCTGGCAAAGTTAAAGGAGGCTGCAGGGATAAATAGTTCTTATGAAGTCACATGGCCAAAAGGCAAAAAGTGGAAGGTTATGCTTTCAGGTAAAGAATGCACAGTCACAACATCTTTCGCAAATGCTGCAGGGAAAGCCAACGGGAATTTGGATGCTTTTTCTGCACTGTCAACCATGATGACTAGGGAAGAAGTTGTAGAAAGAATTCGAAGAGAGGATCCGGATGGGGGATCCGATGCGGTTTATTTTGCTCAAGCGGAATTTTTGCCAGGTTTACCCAAATTGACTGACGAAGAGAGAAAATGCAGAATTGAATTCACCGCAGCAGTACTGACTCTTCTTTCTAATCAGAAGACAATTGAAATGATAGCAGAAACTGCTCCCAAAAAGAAAAACGGCCTGCTTCATAAAGGTAGAATAACAAAAATAGGTTTAACTGGGTTTGCAGAAAGCTATGGCAATAATCTTGTGGAAATAATTGGTAAAGCAAAGGATGAAACCAACATGCTTATCAGTATAACAGAAAGGAGCACATCCCCTGAAGAACTGGAGGAGTGGAATCACGACTTTATTTCCACTTACCATGAAGGGCTGCCAATCAGTGAAGCATTTAATATAGTTTTAGCGGATATACCCGATATACCTGATACACCTGTTGCTTCTAAATCTAGAAGAGTTCAAACAATTAAGCCAGACTTATTTGATGGTTTAGGAACCGGGGAACAAAAGATAGACACTTCAGATCTTGACAAAAATGAGGATTATTCAACAGGTGTTAAACCAAAATATCAAAAGGAAGTACAGGAATTACTGGGAGAAATATCAAAATATCTAATTGACCCTAATAAGATCGAATGGGATGGCAAAGGTGTATTTATTGATAGGATGAGTGCCAATGTGTTCCGGGATAAAATGCGTGAAGTTGGCGCTGTGCCTCAGCGTGCTTTCAACAAGCGAACGAATTATTCTATTCGAAATATTGACTATAGGACATATCGAAAAAGATGCGATTGGGGTAATGAAGAATACTATATTAATGAATTAAAGTACAGACTTGAGGAAGCTCAAGCGCTTGATGGAATGATTGAAGAGAGGGATTTTATCAGATGGTGCCTTAACGGACATGCAATCAAATATGATATCAGTAAAGACGAGCATCTGAAAGACTACGAAAATGATAAGGTCACATTTAAAAAAATTGATACTCAGAAATTCATTAAGCAGGCGATAAAAAAGACAACTCCAGGAGATATTAATTCACCACAAGCTTTGGATGATAGTCATATTTACTATTGTGTAGTTGGATTAGGCGACAATGCAGAAAAAGTACGTAGCTTCTTTAAAAGTATTGGTAAAGCAGTCATGGACAAATACGTTGAAGGAGCAAGGTGGCCAAGACTAATACTGGGTGATCCAAACGGAGAAGATGAGAAACGTGCTTACAAAATATATCTATACAATAAAGAGAATGGAGAGAGCGTCTATGTGTGGAGTGCAGATCAAGTTCTTGATTTGATAAATCAATATGGAGATGGAATCAAGGAACATGCGGAAAAATACTTTGATAACACTAAGCAAGAGATGGCGGTAAAACAGATTCTGGAATCCACTAGATAAACTTTATAAAGGAGACCTATTATGAGCATGACAGTTTATTCGGCACATGTATATGTTGTATCTGAAAACAATAAACCGTATTTTGAAATCAGTTTTGATAATGAAGTGGAACCGGAGATGGTAGTAAAAAAACATCCCAAGGAGTTCCTGGAAAAATATGCAAATAGTGACGACCGCGAGGAGTTGATATCAAGTGCTTTTGATGGAAATGCAGACTGGGATGATGAAGAGCCATACAATCTGAAAGATGAGGTCGAGTTCTCAATAGATTGGGATGACTCTCTTGCTAGAAAATACAAAAGATTCTGCAATGACATAAAGAAATCCAAAGGCATAAAATATGTATTATTTGCAGTTGATTCTAACAGTAAATATTGGTTGGACTATGCAACCTATTGGTATGACGCCGTAATTATCGATTTTAATAAAAAGTGCCTTTACTCCGTGGAATGGAGAGGTGGCAATGTATCAGATAGTGGATACGGAGATGCTGATCCTTTTGATCGTAAAACAGCAGAATATCTGATTGGTATGATTGAAAAAGATAGGATCAAAGATATAGACGTAGGCGATTTTGAATTGAGGGGTCGTCTTCAGGGAGGAGTAAAAATAAAAGAGTTATAGTATTAATCATTCATTGAGGAGTTTACAAAGATGATAGTAAAATCAGACATTAAAATCATATTTAAAGATAAGATATTCGTGTTCGACAGTGGGAATGAATTATTCAGTGTAAGGGGTACTTTACTGACTAGAGATGAATGGCTGGCTATGAAGATGCCTCGCTATGATCATTATATAAATGCGAATGATGCAGAAAACAACCCTGTCACAAAGGGAGTTGTGGAAGCCGGAGGCAGTATAAGGACTGCTGTATCAGGCAAAACGGACTATTATGTTGTTTCGTCTCCGGGAAAAGATCCCTCTATGGATCGGAAGTATTCAGAACAAGTGGCTAAAGGGAAGCCTGTTGTTGCAGTTTCTCTTAAGAGCCTTAAAGAACAGTTGGGATTTAATGATGAACCCAAGACGACAAAGCCGGGTCGTTTTGAATATTATGTTCCAACCGGCAAGGCAGAAAAACAAGTATTCGGTGAAGAAATAATTATTGATGAACGTAATATAAGTGGAAAAGAATGCGAGGACTGGTGTTTTGGGAGAAATGACGAAGATGGCAGACTGTACCTCTATGACTACATTGGAAATAGTGATGAAATAACCCTCCCTGTTACAATAGAAGATGAAAAAGTTTATATTCCCCAAAAGTGGGAAGGTGGGGTGTTCACCAGATGCAAAGCCAAAACAATCAGAATTCCAGGGGCACTAAAGAAGTTGGAACGCCAATTTTTGAGTAATAATCAGTACTTGGAAAAGGTTTATTTTGGCAATGGTATGGAAGAGCTAGGCTTTTCAACTTGTGTATGTTGCAGAAAACTAAAAGAGGTACATCTCCCAAGCACCTTACAAAATATAGGTGCAGATTGTTTTTATGATACACCTTGGTTTATAGCTCAGGGCGATGAAATAATAGCTGGTAGTAATTTATTAAAAAAGCGCCACAGCGAAAACGATAGCAGTACATATTCAGTTCCTGAGGGAATAACATGCATTGCCGCATATGTTTTTAAAAATGATTATGATAGGTATACAGATCCTTTTCATGTACATAACATTATTTTACCGGAATCATTGAGATATCTGAGCAATAACGCATTTTACAGGGGTGCGGAAAAAATAGAATGGATGAAGATCCCTACCGGTGTTGTAAAATACGGATACAATTCATTAGGTGGGATAAAAGCTGCACATGATATGGCATGGGAAACCGATGAAATGTTCTATATCGTAGACGGTTGGCTATTGGGTATTTATGGCGAAAAAAGTAATTTAAAAATACCTGATACTGTTAAGATAATTGGTAAGGGAGGACCATTAGATTGTACAATTTTTAGGTCCAGCTTCTATTATGACGGACCAATAAAGACTATAGAGTTTCCTGAATCAGTAACAGAAATAGGCGATTATTTCTTCCACCTGTATAAAAGCGTGGAAAAAGTCATTCTAAATAATGGCATAAAAAAACTCGGAAAAGGATGCTTCTGCGATTGTAGAAGCCTGAAAGAGATTAACTTACCGGAATCTATAGAAGAAATAGGTGAAAACGCTTTCGATAAATGCGAACATGTTGTACTCAAAGTAAAAAAAGGATCATACGCTGAGAAGTACGCCACAGAAAAAAACATAAACCATATAACTGTTTAAAACATTTGACATGTAGCAATGGGAGATAATCATGCCACCCAGACCATACGAAAAACAATACCAGGAAAAGGCTCGTCTGTTGGTCCTGCTCAAGATGTTCTATGAACTGACTGATGAAGAACACACTATGACGAATACCGAAATACTAGAGTATCTCAAGAATAATAATGTCTCGGCTAA
>CADBME010000476.1 GCA_902795715.1 uncultured Lachnospiraceae bacterium
CCGCTTTCTCTGCACATTCTCATGGCTTCTTCCAGATCGATATTCCCGTAATACCAGTCGTCTTCTGCATTCTCCAAGACTGCATACCAGTAATTCTGTTCTTTCATCATAGCCTTCCTCTCCACAGGTAAATCCATAGTATCTCTATCGTATCATACAGCTGATTCTGTCTGTTGAGGTCGCCACTTTGGCGACATCTTAATCTCTTCTGATGACTCTTTTTGGTGGTTATACTTACTAACAACTAGTAAATCATTCTTGATAACATAACACTACTCCAATTACGATACATAAGTATGTACTCTAAGAGGGTTGAAACAATACGGTCTGACAAAGAAGAAAATCCGGCATCTTACAAATTATGTTATTTCTGCAGTTTATAAAAAAAATCCGGCCACTGGCCGGATTTCATCCGAAAAGTAAAAAGAGAGTACTCTACTAATCTTTTTAGTGCGACAGTCCAAGTCTTCATTAAAATTCTCCATTCATCAAGAAAAAAACTACTACAATTTGCATTAAAATTATAAGTGGTATTCCTACGGAGAAATAGTCTTTTTTCGTCTTATGTTTAAAAGCATACATTGCAACCAATGCCCCTAGCGATCCTCCGATAAAAGCCATTCCCAGAAGAGTAATAATTCTACTTCTCGACTTATGCTCGATTGCTGCTATTTTATCCTTAGCAAATGCAATCAGAGTGACCACGTTTATAATCACAAGATATATAACTAGAATCATATGAGTGCTAAAAAAATCCCAAAAATCAAAAGTAAGATCACTTTTAATATAACCTTTTACAACAAGGACTATAATAATCTGAATAATCAGCACACAGAAAACAAATACTCTGGACATCATATTGTCCTTTACGGCTTTCCTGTCAAATACTAATATGGCAATTACAATTCCCAGAGATCCTCCTAAAAAAGAGGCAATGGTCAGTACCCAGTCTATCTGCCTTTCCTCTGTATGAGTATATAACCATGAGTTAACAATATATAGCACAAATCCAATAACATTTATCGTTAAAAGATAATAATCAAGCCCTGTAAATTCCATTTCATTAATCCTTATCCATAAATATGTTTTGTACAAGGTGACTGATCTATCTTTCTGCCTTGCTCAGCACAAAAGAAAGAGCTTCTTCATTTCCCGGAATAAAGCGGAGTCCATTATCAGTTGTACGGATTGCTTTATTTATCTTCTTAGAAAGCATCTCGCCATTTTCCTTCAGTTCAAGCTTCAAAAGCCTTCCTGGCCTAATTGAACACGCCTGATTAATATTTTTTTCCTGCTCGGACGATCTAAAATCACCATATGATGACATTAGTACTGCAGGCAGATCCAGATATAGAATTTCGCTTATTGTGTTTCTACCTGCTCTGCAAAGTACAATCTCAGCAGTTGAGTAGATGGTATGAGGTAAAGTATATGCGGACACAATCCTTACATTATCCCCCATCTTACAATCTGCCAGTTTTTCAGCCAGTTTTTCGTCATTGCAGTATATAACGAAATGTCTTTCTGTTAGAATACGTGCAGCATCTATTATCCTTCCCCCCATCTTGATTGTCGAATTCCAGAAATCATCAGATGCATTGCTGCAACCACCGCCCAATATAGCCACTACTTCTGACTTTTTCAACATTACAGTATCAATAACATCACGCCTTAAGATGGTATTAGTCCTTAAAACATCACATCCGTGCAAATCTTCCGGCAACACAATATTTTCCTTATCAACACCATGCACTATTGCCGATCCAGCTGCCAGATAATGCGTATGATAGAATCTCATCGTAGAAACCGGTAAAACAGCATTATATAAGTCAGCAGGATTTAACAGTGAAAGTATCTTCTCCCTCGGAAACACCATCGCGAGCGTGCTTATAAACAGTGGTTCTCCATCTACGATGACAAGATCCGGATCTTCAGTACATATTTTATCTATCAATTCTCCTGACACTTCACAGATTGGATTGATACCTATCGCCATAACTTGATACTCAGTTGGCTGTTTGTCCAACAAATTCTCTATTCCGTGATCCCTCAGAGCCTGTAATCCCTGAAGATATGAATATGCTCGAACTTCATGCCCCATTTCCTTCAGCATAGATAAAATGCTTATTCCAGACATCACTCTTCCCAATCCGGGAAATCCGCG
>CADBME010000477.1 GCA_902795715.1 uncultured Lachnospiraceae bacterium
GGGCAGCCAACCTGAATCAGGCCCTGCAGGAAGCCTTAAATCCCGGCAATGAAAATGTTCAGAACAGTCTGCGCAGAGGAGGTTATGTGTTCCGGTCAGGGGATAAGGTGATGCAGATCCGGAACAATTACGACAAAGAGGTATTTAACGGGGACATTGGAGCTGTCACCTGGGTGGATGTCAGGGAAAGGCAGCTTGAAGTTGATTTCGAAGGCAGGGAGATTGTGTACGACATTTCCGAACTCGACGAGCTGGTGCTGGCCTATGCCACCACCATCCATAAGTCCCAGGGATCAGAATACCCTATCGTCGTCATGCCCGTGATGATGAACCATTACATCATGCTGCAGAGGAATCTGATCTACACCGGGATCACCCGGGCAAAGAAGATCCTGGTGCTGGTCGGCACCCAAAAGGCTCTGTCTTACGCAGTGCGGAACCTCACAGTATCAAAGAGGAATACGATGCTGAAAGAAAGGATCTGCAGATTCCAGGCCTTGCAGGATAAGGAGCATATTGAAGGTGGAAAGGGAAGAAAGTTGCCGGAATCACATGGTAAAATGACCGGCTATAGAAAAGAGAACGATATCCAGAACCTCGAGGCAGCAGAGCAGCCAGTGAAATACGGGCATAATCATTCGGATAGATAGAAGATAGTCGGAATAACCTGGTCTGTTGTTATCAGGCAGGTTGTAAAGCATCTACTGTGATGCAAAATAAAAGCGTTAATCCGGAGAAAATGATTCATGATCAAGAAGGATAAATCAATGGAAAGCAGACTTATCGGCATGCGTGTCATGAACAAATTGAATAAAAAGAAAGGCCATATTGTTAAGATTAAAGAAGGAGTAATAGTCGTCTCTGATGGTTTAGATTATGTTAACTATCCTTTCCCTGAGGCCTTTTCCGACACCTTGGCTTTAGAAAATAAGCAGTTACAAGAGGAATTCAAAAATATTAGTGACGAGGCTGCATTCAGAAGTTTTATAAAAAAATATACGAATGCGATTAATAACGAGATTGGCTATTTAAAGGAAACGGGTGGTAAAAGATATCGCATTATTGATGGTGTTAAACTTCCCGGAGATAGAAGACATAACATATATAGTTTCGATACAGATTCAGAATTACATTTTCCTGATAATACCGCTATAAAGCTTTGGCTACCTGAAAAGATTGTAACTGCATACACTATTTCCTGTGATGATTTTACTATAGTTTTTCAGACAATGGAAGATCTTGGCGAAAGAGTTGAGACATTAGAGTTTACTGCAGAACCATGGCAGTTGATGGAAACGCTTGTAGATCGGTTGAGAGATTTAGATTCTTTAATATCTAAATTAGCTTTTAACTTAACTTGTCAGGGAAAATCAATGATTAATAAGCAGGGTATGATTGTTACAGGACAAAATGCGGCTTTCCGTAAAGCAACATCTTCTCCGATTACTTTTATTTGGGGGCCTCCTGGGACAGGGAAGACTACCACGCTAGCTAAAACTGCCATAGATTTCATCAATAAAGGGATGAGAGTATTGATGTTGTCTTATAGTAATGTTTCTGTAGATGGTGCGCTTTTGCGTGTTGCAAGTATGTATGAGGGGAAAGAAGGACAGGTAATCCGTTATGGATATCCAAGAATGCCTGAATTATTGGAAAATGAGCATTTAACATCTTATGGATATGTATTGAAGAAAAGACCGGATTTGGCTGAAAGGTACCATGAACTCCAAGAAGAAAAGAAAAAATATAGAAGGAATAAAGCGAAGAACATAGAGATTAACAAAGAAATAAATTTGATAAGATCTAGGTTACTGGCACAAGAAAAGGAGCTGATCCAGAATTCCTTGTTTGTAGCTACTACAGTTTCAAAGGCGGTCGTTGATTCGGCAATATATACTCAGATGTTTGATCTTGTCTTGTTTGACGAAGCAAGTATGGCTTACGTTCCTCAGGTTGTTTATGCTGCAGGTTTGGCAAGAAAAAGCTTTTGTTGTTTCGGAGATTTCCGACAGCTTCCCGCTATCGTGCAAAATCCATATGATACCATTTTAAGAAGAGATATTTTTGACTATGTCGGCATTACTGAGGCGGTCGAAATGCATTATGGGCATGGATGGCTTGTGATGTTGAATGATCAGTATCGGATGCATCCTGAGATCGCTGAGTTTGTAAGTAAAAACATGTATCAGAATATGTTGAGGACTCCTGATTCATTATATCGGAGCCGGCAGACTGTTGCTAATATATCGCCCATGTCAGGAATGCCGATTAGTTTAATTGATCTTAGCAACACATATTCCGTGTGTATTAAAACCAGAGATGGTTCAAGGATTAATATGATGTCTGCACTGTTTTGTGTTTTTCTGGCGGAAAAAATAAGTATAGATTATGAAGTTGGAATAATAACACCGTATAGTGCCCAGGCAAGATTGGTTTTGGCTTTGATACGGGACTTAAGAGATAAGAATGATAGGTATACTAGTGTTAGCTCTGCCACAGTTCATCAATTCCAAGGATCAGAGAAATCAGTTATTATATATGACGCTGTAGATTGTTTTCGTATGCCTTATCCAGGGGTTCTTCTAACTCAAAAAAAGAATGATACAGCGAATAGACTATTTAATGTTGCGATTACAAGAGCTCAAGGGAAATTTCTAATGGTAACAAACAGGGATTATATGTTCCGGAAGAATATCTCTAAAGATTTGCTCTTTACAAAACTTCTGCGACAGATCAATGAAGAACATTTATATCTTTGGGGAGATGATATATTCCAGGAAATTGCAACAGAAGAGGGCGAAGAACCTGAAGTATTTTTAGGTAATCGGGACGAAGTAGATTCATGGGATCGTTTTATTATAGATCTGAATAAAGCAAAAAGTGATATATTTATTGAGATGCCTGGCCCTATGGATAAAGACGATGAAGCCCTTTCGGATTTAATAAGAGCTTTTAATAATGCTCAAAGACATGGTGTGAAAATATATATCAGAGTGGCAGAAGGAGTTAGGGTAGCAAAACAATTCGATAGATTTATTCATGTCAAGCCGTTTGTCACGACTCCGTTCACAATCATAGATAAAAAAATAATTTGGTTTGGAGAACCCTTATCTTCAGCAAATTTCCTCTCAGAAGACAGAATACTTGAGACAGAGTACTTTCCATGCTTTAGGTTTGAAGGAAAAATCACTGCCAGGATGCTAAAAGCAATCTATGAGATTCCATGATAATTCACAAACTAAAGGAGGACATGAACAATGATCTCACAGAAAGATCTTATAAAAGAAGAGCAGCAAGAATTAGATCAAGTAATCGATAGATTGGACAAACTTTTATTAAATCTCCATAACGATTATACAGAGGAATCTTTAAGTGATATAAAAGATAGATGTAGCTGTCTTCCTGAGGCTTATGGGGAATTGATCTCTGCTTTGCACGAATATATCATAATCAGGGATTCAATCAGGGAATTATATGAGATACGTGATGAGTTGTATGACACCCATCTTATAGTTGAATATAAGGATTATGATGGAGAAATTGGAGTTCAGGATTTGAAAATTGGGTTGCATTCTTATATTGATCCATATACACATAAGAATCTGATTATTACGTGGAAAATGCCAGTGTGCAGGCATTATCTTCTAGATAACTCGTCTACAGAATATGCTAACATAGTTAAAGATAGATTAGGGAGTGAATACAAAACATTTTTCAAGTTAAAAATGAAAAGACGCGTTGAATTATTCTTTGATAAAGTTAAATCTGTCTCCCATCTATTTCCTATTGATGATATTGCAGAATACGAAGAAATAATTGCCGATGAATTTCTTAAGGAGTTATTGAGTAGAAGGGATGAAAAAGAATTCAGGAATATTGTTTTTTCCATACAAAAGCATCAAGGAGAAATTATCCAAAAACCATTTGAGCAAAGCTTGATTGTTCAAGGATGTGCTGGCTCAGGAAAATCCATGATTATGCTCCACAGACTTCCTATACTTCTATATGACAACCCTGATAATCTAGACAATAATAACTTATTCATCGTAACACCATCCTTGGCTTATATTCAGATGGCAAAAAAAATGATGTTCGAATTAGAAATATCGCATCTTAGAATAGGAACAATAAACCAATATTATGATCATGTCATTAGAAAATATGGGAGTGATCCATCAGCTTACGGACAAGTGAGGTCATATCTTAATCCAGACCCAGTCAAATACAAGTATGTCTATTCAAAAAAGTGTGTAAAGGATGTAAACTCATTGATTATTCAGCAGATACATTCCTTTTCTGTAGACCTTGAGTCTGCATATCGAATTCTTGGCATTGAAGATTATAAAAGAAGTAGTAATGTTCCTTATGGATTGCTTCAAAATGAACTCCTACGTATTCAGGCTTTAATATCTGAAAATGAAACACGACTAAGATGTAGTGATCGTCTTATTAAAGGTTTACTGGATGAATTAGCAGACACAAGTAGGATTTTATCCAATCGAAAGAATTATGTGTTAGAGAAGATTAATTCGAAGATTTTCAAAGAACAAAAAAAAATAACATCTATTCAGGAGCAAATTGATAAAAATAATGGTAAAAATAGAAATAGAGGAGATAATAGTGAAAAGAAATATATGGAAATTTTAGTTGCTGAAAATAAAATTAAGGAGCTGGAGAAGGTTCTTCAAAAAGTAAAAGAAGATGACGATTACTTCAATTCTTTAAAGTATATATCTAAAAAAATCGACAAAGTCAGATCTGATTTTCCCAAAAATAGAAAGGGGTTATACAGTGACTCTGTAGATGACCATTATAATAGGGTAGAACTTCGAAATACTTTATTGATGGCATGTTTTACATTGCCTAGAGAGATAGAAATGCTAGAGGATCCTTATTGTGAATATCTTGAATCGTTTGATAAGAGGGCATCCAAGTTAGAGTCCTGTGTTGAAGGTTTAAATGAATATGATAAAAAAATCCTTCCAAAAGAAAAATATTATGAATTAAAGAAAGCACATAGTTCGTTAGATTCTAAAGACAAGACAATAATTAGCGATGTTTATCATACGATTATGAAAAACATTGGTATAGATCCAGGAAAGCAGTTTGTTTTTGAATGTGCGCCATACTTATACTTACAGACTTTGTATACTTATTATGGACCTCCGAAAAGTGTGTTTGAAACCTTGATTTCTATAGATGAAGCACAGAATATTTCCTTAGAAGAATATAAGCTAATAAAAAACATAAATGGGGGAAAAGTGGTGTTCAATCTCTACGGTGATGCACAACAACATGTTGAAGGAACGAGAGGATTAGATACATGGGAGGTCATTTCTGAAATCGCAGACTTTGAAGTCCAGGAAATGAATGAGAACTACCGTAATGCGAAGCAAATTACAGAGTACTGTAATCAAACTTTTGGGCTCAACATGAGAGCAATCAACCTTGAAGGTGCAGGTGTTCACATTATTCATAACCAGGGTGAGTTGAATAAAAAACTGAGATCAGTATTCAAAAAACCGATGAATGCTGGACTTAGCGCTATCATCGTTAAAGATGTAAAAGAGGCCAGAACATTCACTGTAATGTATGAAGAATACCATCAAAAAATTCATAATATTACTGAAGAGATTTCGGAATTAGATACAGGCAGATGGAATCTAATGACTGTTGATCAAGTAAAAGGTTTAGAATTTGAATCAGTAATCTCGATCTCTGGACGAATGAGCAATAACGAAAGATATATTTCCTATACAAGGGCATTGGATGAGTTGTATGTATGTAAATATAAGCTACCTATTATAGAAATGAAATCTGAAGATATTCAAAAAAAGAATGCCAAAACTGAGAAAATGAAATCAGAGCATAGAAAAGAAAGAAAAAAAAGAAAATCTAAGATGTGAATCATATTATTATAGATACCGAATAATTTATAGCCGCCACAATGCATTATGGAGATATCCTTTATATGAAAACAATTTAGCAGATGAATGCGAAATATGTTGCTGAGTGCATAAAAGAATATACGATACATGAAAAAGGTACTAAATTGCAGCTTCCTCAAGACTGAGTATTTAGGGGGTGGAATATATGTCGGAGGGAGTCATATATGGACGATGTTTATGAGTCATCAATTTACAGGAGTTCCCTGTGATTGACACCAAAACATGGGAGATTGAAGGAAGACCCTGAACAGA
>CADBME010000478.1 GCA_902795715.1 uncultured Lachnospiraceae bacterium
CTGCTGGACCATATGATAGAAAACATTAGTTTTTCCACAGCCTGTACCGCCAACAAGAAGTATATGCTTACTAAGAACTTGCTCTGTCAAGCCAAACGATGTCTTTTTGCCATGGAACTCACCCGGAACGTGAATCACTGCTTTAGGCATATCTGGTGATGGCGTATTATTCTCTAATAGTCCTCCATATACTACTTCATGACTGATTGGCATTTCCCCATCCTCTTTCTATGTCGATTTGATCCATTCACCAAACATGGGCGCAAATAGCTTTTCCGATTACATCCCCATTTCGTTTTCATCATCTAACTGAATATGTGATTCTTCCTCTGTCTTGTGGCTAGAAAGACTCTCATCTATTGTTTGTTCCATTTCATCAACGTTTTTTTGACTATACTGCTTAGCAAATAATTCGCCCCTCAATTCTTTTAACGTTTGTTTTGTAATTTGTGGCCTCTTCATTACACACCACCTTTTCTATCTGATAAACGTAAGATAATATTATCCTCCGTTAAACTTTACCGATAAATCTATAGGATAAATTTTCAAATCTCTCAGCATCTCTGAGGTTTCATTAAATAAGTCAAAAATAAAAACGATAGCTAAAAAGATAGTCCAAGACATCTCCCTCTTTCTCGTTTCCATAGAATAATAGGTTTGTCTGGATACCCCAATCATGTTTGCCAACTGTTCTTGTGTAACGCCAATGCGGGCACGTAATGACGGCAAGTTCTCAATCAATAAATCTATACTGGCTGTTTTGTAATCATCAGTTATTATTATCTTTCCCTGAATAACCACACTCACTTTCCTTTCATTGTGTAGGCTTGCTATACTCATAGTCTTTCCTTTTCAGCAACGTTTTACACATATTTATAACCACCAAACAGTTTCGATTGATAGCGATTTCTTTCTTTACGGAGAGCTTCACTGTATTTGGGATCTTTTATCACTCTGATTGTGTGATCCAATACTTCGACGGCATTCTCTAACTCCTTGCCTCCTCTGTTCCTATGCGAATCTGCTATAGTATTCATACATATAGCATATGCACTTTCTTCGGCATATCCTCCCCCTTTTGTCGGATCATAGCTTTGATTGTTTTCAATTTCACTTAAAACAGCGTTAAGAGAACCTCCTTCAGACGAAATCCTTCCAAGTAATACAGATGCGCAGAATAATATTCGAGATCTCAATGATCCGCTATTACCAAGGATCTGGCATACTTCTTGATACCTATCTAAAAAGTAGTAGCATGTAGCAATATCATAATTATTGGCTTCTCTTCTTACATTTACTTCATCTACAATTTTCTGCTCAATCTGTAATGATCCACTATTAATAAAGCTAATTTCACGGTCTAAACATTTTTTACATTTGTTGAGATCTTCTAATGCCCATTCCCATCCGTCTGCATATTCAGAGTGGTTAGCAGCAACCATAGCTCCACTTGCTTGAATAGAACTCATCAGCATTGCAAGATGTGCTGCACGGAAGTTTCCTTTTTCTGCTGCCTGATCATACCATTTCAAGGCCTCTTCAATACCATCGGAAGTTTTCTTCTGCTGGTATAAATCTCCTAAATAATTCATAGCAGAAATCGAAAAATCGTCATCTGCTTTCGCGGCAATGGTTAAATGATCTATCGCTTTTTCTTCATTTGGTTCAATTGTGTCTTGTCCAAATAGATATATCTTTCCCAACTCAAAATGTGCATCTGCGAGTCCCTGGTCAGCAGACTGTTGCAGCCAATAAAGAGCCTTCTCCATATCTTTTGGAACGCAATCTCCGTTTTGATAGCAATTTCCTATAATAAGCTGGCAGCCCCAATGTGTTAATTCTGCACCTTTCATCCAATATTTCACTGCCAGTTCCTTATCAACGGGAACTCCCCACCCATTGTAAGTTTGCATGCCAAATCTATAACACCCGTTTGAATTGTCTAAATCAGCTGCCCTTCTATACAATTCCGTTGCCTTAGTATCATTCTTTTCAACGCCTTCCCCGTCGTGATACATATCACCCAACATAACAAGGGCTTCATCATTATCTGCTGCAACTGCTTTTTCTAAGTATTTCAATGCTATAGCGATATTTTGTTCTACGCCAATACCATCTCTATACATTTCAGCCAAAGATTTACATGCATACATTGAACCCAACGATTCTGCCCTTTTAAGATATTCCAAAGCAAGTGACACATTTTCTTGAGTTCCATATCCTTTAAAATAACACCTTCCTAATCGATTTAAGACATCCGGGTTGTCTGGATCCAACATCTCGATTTTTTTATATAATGTAAATGCCCGTTCGTTATCTTCTTCAACGTCCTTTGCAAAAAAGTAAGCCTCAGCCAATTCCCACATAGCATTAATATCGCCATTATTTGCTTTTGCTTCCAATTCATTAATACTCATGCTCAGATCTCCCGTTAATCATTGTAGGTGGTGTTGTCTATTCCCGCTTGAATAAGCCGTTTTACAAATGAGTCTAATTTATTTCTCCAGAATGTAACAAACCACTTTTGAGTACCAAAAATTCTTACCATGGATGGACTTATACGATAATAGAGCCAGATGAAAAGTTTCCCATACCATGTAGTATCCAGGATATTGTCCCGGAATCTTCTTAATGCCCATAC
>CADBME010000479.1 GCA_902795715.1 uncultured Lachnospiraceae bacterium
CGAGAGCTTAAGCTTATATAGATCAGGATAATCATTAATACGAACAATATCACAGAACCTTAATGCTGCGACACTACGTACATCAATCGGTAGTAGTAGTCTGATCAATACACTTACATAAGACCAATCATCGTACTTTTTATTTTCTATATAGTTGATAATTTTATTTATTTCTTTTTCTGTAAATGTTTTTTTGACAAGTGCATTACGAACCTCTGCTATTCTGTTTCGCTCATACTTCTCAGTTTGAGAAAACTCTACTTTAAGTTTATTATCTTGTATAAGGCCATTTTCAGCCGCGAAATCAAGTGACAGTACAATTGCCTTTAATATATCCACCGACGCCTTATTTGACGTGTCAGCTACCTCATTTAGATAGAAATAGCATTGTTCCATATTTAACTGACTAAGATATAAGAACCCCAAATCAGACATTGCCGCTACAGTTAATGATTCATAGAGCTTTCCAAGTTTATCTTGAAGTTCCGGAAAGATAAACCAAAATGTCTTTAAACTGATACTACTAACCGTTTTGTTTTTAATCTGTTTTTTTATATCGGCAGAAATAATAGATCTGATTGACAAATCAGAGTTACCAGCTTTAAATGGATATTCATTTTCAACCCATTCAAGGAATTCATTATTCAACCTATCATCAGAATCAAATCTTCTAAATATCTCTGTCCTTTTATCTTTTATGAAACGCTTGCCTTTGTTTCCCTTTATTGTTTTTGCAGTGACAGCCCCATCCTCTTTCTCTCTTTCAGAGATATAATATATACAGGCTCTATAACCATCCTTCTCAGTGAATATGTTATAACTAAAAGATATCTCAGGAGAATAATAGTATTCCTTCTTTCTTCTTCTCTTCTCCTTTTCACCTTTTCTTTCTAGCATTATTGAATTATATAGTTTTAGTATCGATACTTTATCATTTAAAATATCTTCTATCTTCACATTTATACTCTGATTCTTCTTCGCATACTGTAGTCTGTTTTCATCAGTATGAAGGCCAAACTTAATTACACATATTAGACCCTTTCGATCTACACCATCAGACATCACAAGAATCTTTCGTTTAGGATCAGAAGCATTAACTATTCCCTGTGGCATAAGTTCAATCTGAGATATTTCAACACTGTTCTTGACATCTAATAATTCTTTAACTGGATCAATCACTTTACCTGCATAATTTGCGGACAGCAATAAAGCCATCTTTGTATTCGTATCAAAAACCGGAACATTATCTGAAAGCCATTTATTCTGTTCATTGACGCCATCGTGATTACCAAAGTATATAACTAAATCATATCGCTGATTAATGTATCTCTCTTTATATCTATCCCAGTCCTTAACAGAAATAAAATCAGCCTTGTTACTCTTAGGTATGACATTATACTTTTGTTCATAGGCTCTCTTAAGAAATCTTGCATCCTCATCATTCAAAACAAAGCGATATTTATTAATACCGGCTATGCTATCATCATTTAGTATTTTACGGATGAAGAATATGGATGGGTTGAAAACAGTAACATCATTTAAGTCAGTAGATACCTTCTCCTTCAACAGAGGTAATAAGCGAGAATAAACCAATGTTTGTTCTAGATTGTAATCATTTTCATAATTTTCATAGCTTCTAAGCAGGGTAAGTATAGATAATGGGTTCCATTGATATATACCCCTCATCACTTTATCTAACTTACTTATATCAGATATTTCCAACTGTCTAATACAGTTTTGGTATTCTTCATTACTCTTATATTTGCAATAAATCAACTTGGATATGGATGAGCCATTTATTCTATCATTTGCCATTAAACTAGTAATACTATGTATCGCAGCATTCTCTTTGGAAAACTTTTTAGATGATTGATGTTTAACAGGGAAATAGTCTAATCGGAAATACAAAAAATCAGAAAGCAAATCCTTACTTTCATCAACAGTTAAGGATTTATACAGACCTGAAAAATGAGAATTGAGAAATGAATAAAAATTATCGTATATATCGTCTATAGTATATCTCTCAGAAGATGCATATTCATCATACTCATTCAGTATGCAAACCATAGCAGCTTTTTCTGAATTACTGCGGCAAATCTTATTTAGCTTTTCATTAAGGGACTTAGCGTCACCCACTAATGATGGTGTGATGAATATCAAAAAATCATAAAAAGATGAAAGCTTAGATATTTCTTCATGAATTCGTCGGCCGGAATCCCCAAACTTAAGTTTAAACTTTTCACAAGCAGGATTCAGATTATTCTCAACCTCAGATTCAACCGAGAGATAAACTCTCATCATATTTAATTCAGTCACTTCAACATCAATACTCTGAAGTTCATCAATAATTAGTTTTCTCAGCATTCAATCTACCTTTTCTCACGTTTTGGCAACTGTTTAACTTTGTTTTTATTTAAATTATATACTTATAATTGCCATTTGTGAAGGATATTTTTCTATTTTTGTTACCAAAAGTGGGTCAAATTAAAAAATTACAAAGCAAAAAAATCCCGCAAACGCCCTGTTTATAAGCGTTTGCGGGATTTGATGACTTGAAATATGATTACTTAAGAGTAACCTTAGCACCTGCCTCTTCAAGCTTAGCCTTGTAATCCTCAGCCTCTTCCTTTGTACAGCCTTCCTTAA